>DATCXE010000824.1:0-4475 GCA_036565985.1 Bradyrhizobium sp. | reverse complement strand
GGCAGCCATGATGTCGTCTTCGACGACGTCGTGTTCCCGCTCGATCACGAGATCGACGTTCGCAAGCCCGAAGAATGGCGGGTACCGGACTTCACCCAGTCCACCGTGCATGCGATCTTCGTGGCCGCGATCTATGATGGCATCGCCCGGGCCGCCCGCGACTGGCTGGTCGATTTCCTGAGGAGCCGGGTGCCATCCAACCTCGGTGCGTCGCTGGCCACGCTGCCGCGCGTGCAGGATGTGGTAGGCGGTATCGAAGCGCGCCTTGCCGTCAATGCGCGCCTGATCGACAGCTTTGCAGGCGACTTCGACGACGGCGTTCTGCTCAGCGCGTCCGAGTCCAACATCGTCAAGCTCACGGTCACCAACAACGCGGTCGCAGTCGTCGAAGACGCGCTGTCGCTGACCAGCAATCACGGCCTGACCCGCGCCAATCCGCTCGAACGGCACTATCGCGATGTCCTGTGCGGCCGGGTTCACACGCCGCAGGACGACGCCACCCGCTCGATCGCCGGACGTCTGGCGCTCGGCCTCTGAACAAATGACGTAACGAAACCTGGAGAGACTAATGTCCGTGGAGTTCATCGGATTCATCAGCAACAACAATTCGTCCGAAACCATCGTGCGAACTGGCCCCGTCCTCGATGTCACCCATATCGAGGCGGTCGCAAAGGCGCATGAGCTTGCCGGCTTCGACCGCGCATTGCTGGCGTTCCATTCGACGACGCCGGACGCGCTACAGATCGGCCAGCACGTGCTCAGCGTGACCAGCAAGCTCAAGGTCATGATCGCGCAACGGCCGGGCTTTACCGCGCCGACGCTGCTGGCGCGCCAGCTCGCGACCCTCGACCAGTTGTCGGGCGGCCGTGTCTCGCTGCACGTCATCACCGGGGGCAACGCCACGGAGCTGCGCCAGGACGGCAACACGCTCGACGACAAGGACGAGCGCTATGCGCGCACTTCCGAGTTCCTCGATATCGTTCGTGCCGAATGGACCAGCGAAAAGCCGTTCGATTACGACGGCAAGTATTACAAGGTCGAGAAGGGCTTTTCGCAGATCAAGCCTTACCAACCCGCCGGCATCTATACCTTCGTCGGCGGCGGCTCCGATGCGGCGATCGAGGTCGCGGGCAAGCACGCCGACACTTTTGCGCTGTGGGGCGAATCCTATGCGCAGGTACGCGATGTGACGTCGCGGGTCCGCGCGGCTGCCGCGAGGCACGGCCGCCCGACGCCGCGCTTCAGCCTGTCGGTCCGGCCCATTCTCGCCGACACCGAGGAAAAGGCGTGGGCCAAGGCCGGACAGATTCTGGAACGCGCCACCGCGCTGCAGGACAAGACCGGCTATCGCAAGCCGTCCGACGGACACGCAACGGCCGGTGCACGGCGACTGCTGGCGCTGGCCGAGCAGGGCACCCGGATCGACAAGCGGCTGTGGACCGAAATCGCGAAGCTGACCGGCGCCAACAGCAACACCACCGCGCTGGTCGGAACGCCCGAGCAGGTCGCCGAAGTGTTCGGCGATTACTACGATCTCGGCGTCAGCCATTTCCTCATTCGCGGCTTCGACCCCCTGATCGACGCCATCGAATATGGCCGCGAACTGATTCCGCTGACGCGCAAGCTGATCGCCGAACGTGGCGCTGCCCGGGGAGTGGCTGCAGAATGAGGCGTACTATCGTTGTTGCGGGTCTGTTGCTGAGCGCGATTGCCTCGGCGGCGGCCCAGACCACGCTGCGGGTCGGCGATCAGAAGGGTAATTCGCAGGCCGTGATGGAAGCGGCCGGTGTGCTCAAGGACGTGCCCTACAGGATCGAGTGGAAGGAGTTTGCAGCGGCGGCGCCGCTGCTGGAGGCGCTGAGCGCGGGCGCGATCGAAACCGGTCTGGTCGGCGACGCGCCGTTTACCTTTGCTGCGGCCGCTAATGCGCCGATCAAGGCGATTGCGGCCATCCGGCAGAGCCGCGAAGGCCTCGCGGTGCTGGTGCCGCGCGAGTCGCGCATCCAGAGCTTTGAAGATCTGAAGGGAAAGAAGATTGCGACCGGCCGCGGCTCGATCGGGCATCAACTCATTCTGGCGGCACTCGAATCGAAGGGATGGTCCCCGAATGACGTGCAGATCGTGTTCCTGGCGCCTTCGGATGCCAAGATCGCCTACACGCAAGGTTCGGTCGACGCATGGTCGACCTGGGAGCCTTATGTCAGCCAGGAGGAGGTGCTGTTCAAATCGCGGCGCGTCATCACAGCGGAAGGATTGACGCCGGGACTGGGTTTCCAGGTCGCAACGCCGAACGCGATCCGTGACAAGCGGCCGGAGCTGGAGGATTTCTTGCGAAGGCTGACCGCTGCCCGCGCCTGGTCGCAAACCAACGTCAATGCCTACGCGGAGACGTGGGGCAAGCTGATGAGCATTCCGCCTGCCGTGCCCCTGAACTGGCTGAGCCGGGCGAAAATTCGCATTGCGCCGATTGATGATAGCGTCGTCGCCGACGAGCAGAAAACGATCGATCTCTATTTTCGCTCAGGCTTGATCAAGCAGAACCTCAACGCCTCGGATATTGTCGACCGCTCCTTCTCAGGAGCGATCGGCAAGGGGGCGGGACTGTAATCGTCAGTCCCGCTTCGGCGTCCATATTTTGGCGGCGCCGGCGTCGACTTTCACGGGAAGCAATTTTTCGTCGAAGAAGGCGTCGGCGATGCGCTGCTGTTCGCTCAGGCCGGGCGGCGTCACGACGCCGACCTTATAGGAGCGGTGGCTGTTGGCTTCCTCCACCGTCGCGGCATCGATGCCCCAGAGGCCACCGAGCAAGGCCGCGGCATCCTTCGGATGCGCCTTGACCCATTTGCCGGTCTCGTCGAGCTTACCGAAGATCGCATTCAATACGTCGCCACGCCGGTCGGCAAACGCCGCTGATGACAGATAATAGCGTTTGTAGCTCGCAAGCCCGTTGCTGCCGTCGGACAGGAGGCGCGCGTTGGACTGGCGCTGGGCGCTGGTGAGAAACGGATCCCACGCCACCCATGCATCGACATTGCCGCCGATGAAGGCGGTGCGGCCGTCCGCCGGCGTGAGATAGGCCGGAGAAATATCCTTGAAGCCGAGGCCTGCCTTGGCGAGCGCGGCAAGCAGCAGGAAATGGCTGCCGGCCCCCTTGGTGACCGCGACCTTCTTGCCCTTGAGGTCGGCGACCGTGCGGATTGGCGATTCAGTGCCGACCAGTATCGCCTGGGCTGCTGGCGAGGCGGCTTCCTCCGCGACATAGGCGAGCTTCGCGCCGGCGGCTTGCGCGAACAGCGGCACGGTGTCTGCGACATCGGCGCCGAAATCGACGTTGCCGGTATTGATCGCTTCCAGCAGCGGCAGGCCGCTGGTGAACTCATGCCAGGAGATGCGCACGCCGAGCGGTGCGAGTGCCGTCTCGAGTTCGCCGTTGGTCTTGAGGATCGCCGTCAAGGTCGACGATTTCTGATAGCCGATGCGAATCGTCTCGGAAGGCGGCATTTGCGCGTTCACGGCAGTTGATGAAACGAACGCGGTGGCGGCGGCGGAGACGAGCGCCGACTTGATCCGATGGCTCATGAATTTGTTCTTCCTGATGGAATTGAAGGCGTTCCATCAGGCTAGGGCGCGCGCGGCTTCAGTCAATAGAATCGGAATTCGTTATCAGCACACGCTGAACATAACCTTCCTACGTCGAGTTCGGGTGGTGGATAAAAAATCTCGCATGCCTGACGCTGATCGTTAGACCTTGGTCTCGATCACGAGACTGTGCAGGCTGAATTCGTGTGACTGGAAAATATGCATCGCGCTTAACACAAGAAAAATGCGTCGTGGCGGATCGAAATCCCGCAATAAAGCTGTTGCATCGGCCCAAGCACGCAGTGCGCTCATTGCTATTTTTGCAGAGCACTCGACACTTGTTCGGAGCATCATCATCATCATTCCTGCATCGCACCGAACCACGAGGCGATTGTTCAGGAGATCGTGATGAAGCGTCGAGAGTTCCTTAAACTATCGCTCGGTGCAACGGCAGTCGCATCGTTGTCGGGGCAGGTGCGTGCGCAGGCGTCCGTCAAGGAAATCCGCATCGGTTACCAAAAGACCGGCGTACTGGTGATCGCGCGGCAGCAGGCTGTGCTCGAGAAGCGGTTTGCCGCCAGGCAGATCGGAATCAAGTGGATCGAGTTCACGTCGGGGCCGCCCTTGCTGGAGGCGATGAGCATCGGCAGCGTCGACCTCGGCGCCGTCGGCGATACGCCGCCGATCTTCGCGCAGGCCGCGAACGCCAATGTCGTCTATGTCGCGGGATCGCGGATCACCAATGGCCAGGGCATTCTCGTTCCTGCCAACTCAAACATTCGCACCATCGCCGATCTCAAGGGCAAGCGTGTCGGGTTCACCAAGGGCTCCAGCGCCCACAACGTGGTGATTGCCACGCTGGAGAAGGCGGGGCTGACTTATGAGGATATCACACC
>DATCXE010000820.1:0-12145 GCA_036565985.1 Bradyrhizobium sp. | reverse complement strand
GGTCTCGTGCAGGAGAAACAAAAATTCAAGCCGCTTGTCCGGTTTTTCCGGGGGCCGCACCAGGGCAATGTCGAGGCGGCCCGAAAGCAGCCGCGGCAGCAGCCGGATCGTCTTGTCCTCCGTCAATTTCACCGTGACGTCCGGCCGCCGCTTGCGAAAATCATGCAGCAGCACCGGAAGGAGTCCGGCGGCCGCGCTGTCGATCGCGCCGACGCGGATGGTCGTCCCCTGCTTCCGACCGCTGGCGTGAAATCTGGCCGCAAGACTGTCCGCCTGCGCGAGCAGAGCCCGGGCCTCCCTGAGCAGGACGGCGCCATCATCGGTCAGCGTTACGCTGCGTGTCGTCCGCGTCATCAGCCTGGTGCCAAGATCGTCCTCGAGCAGCCGGATGTGACGTCCGAGCGCCGACGGCATCATTTCGAGCCGGTGCGCCGCGCGGCCGAAATGCAGTTCCTCGGCCGCGGCAACGAAACAGCGAAGCTGGTGCAGGTCCATGGGGCCTCCCTTGCGGCCGATTATATCAAATATTTGTATAATCGTACGGCAATTGAAGGCCCGCGACACTTGGCCGTAACCTGCAGGGGATGCTGAGCCCAGGGACGGATCAGCCAACGAAAAAATTCCAGGGAGTGACCAATGCGGTTCAATCGTCGCACGATCCTTTCCGGCGCCATCGCCGCTGCATCGATACTGGCGTCGCACGCCGCCACGGCGCAGAGCAACTATCCGACCAAGCCGATCACGATCATCGTTCCGGCGGCGGCGGGCGGCCCGACCGACACGGTCGCTCGCCTGATCGGGGAAGCGATGGGCCGAACGCTGGGCCAGACCATCCTGATCGAGAATGTCGGCGGCGCCGGCGGAACGATCGGCATGGCGCGCGCCGCAAAGTCGGCCCCCGACGGCTACACGCTCGCCATCTGGCACATCGCGCACGCGACCGCTCCCGCGCTTTACGATTCCATCAAATATGACGTCATCAACGATTTCGATCACCTCGGCCGCATTACCGACGTGCCGATGACACTGGTGTCAAAGCCCGCACTGGCGCCCAACAACGTGACCGAGCTTCTGGCGTGGATCCGCAGCAATGGCGACAAGGCCGTCTATGGACATGCCGGCATCGGCTCCGCCTCGCATCTGTGCATGCTGATGCTGATGAAAGACCTTGGCGTGCAGATGAACGGGATTCCCTATCGCGGCACCGGACCAGCGATGAACGACCTGCTCAGCAACCAGTTCGATCTGATGTGCGACCAGACCACCAACACCACCAACCAGATCAAGGAAGGCAAGATCAAGGGGTTCGCCGTCACGACCAAATCGAAGGTCTCGTCATTGCCCGACCTGCCGACGCTCGACGCCGGAGCCGTCAAAGGTTTCGAGGCGTCGGCCTGGCACGCGATGTGGGCGCCGAAGGGATTGCCGCAGGATGTCACCGACAAGCTCGTCGCAGCGCTTCAGGCGGCCCTCCGGGATCCCAAGGTCGTCGAGCGCTTTGCGAGCCTCGGCACCGAGCCGGTCGCGGCGGATCTGGCGACGCCGGCAGCCCTCAAGGCGCATCTGACTGCCGAAGTGGCGCGCTGGGGGGCGGTGATCAAGGCCGCAGGCGCCAAGGGAAACTGAACCAGCCATCACGAACACCGGCCAGAACCCGCTGGCCGGCAAACGACCATTTGCAATCCGGAGACCATCGATGAAGACGTACGCCATAGCAGCCATCCCGGGCGACGGCATAGGGACTGAAGTCGTCGACGCCGGCGTGGAGGTTCTGCACGCCCTGGCGCAGCGCGACGGCAGTTTCAAGTTCCACGTTGACCATTTCTCGTGGGGGTCCGCGTACTACAAGAAGCACGGCGTCATGATGCCGGAAGATGGCCGCGACCAGATCAGGAAGCACGACGCCATTTTGTTCGGCTCGGCCGGCGCGCCTGACGTCCCCGACCACATCACGCTCTGGGGCTTGCGGCTGGCGATCTGCCAGCCGTTCGACCAGTATGCCAACGTCCGCCCGACCCGCATCCTGCCCGGCATCACCAGCCCCTTACGCAATGTTCACGGCAAGGAACTCGACTGGGTGATCATCCGCGAGAACTCGGAAGGCGAATATGCCGGCGTCGGCGGCCGCGTGCACAAGGGATTGCCGCTCGAAGTCGCAACCGACGTATCGATCCTGACGCGTCCCGGCGTCGAGCGCATCATGCGCTTCGCGTTCAAGCTGGCCCAATCGCGGCCGCGCAAGCTGCTGACCGTCGTCACCAAATCCAACGCGCAGCGCCATGCCATGGTGATGTGGGACGAGATCGCCACCGAGATCGCGGCCGAGTTCAAGGACGTGACCTGGGACAAGATGCTGGTCGACGCCATGACGATGCGGATGGTCATGAAGCCGGAAACCATCGATACCGTGGTGGCGACCAATCTGCATGCGGATGTCCTGTCGGACCTGGCCGCCGCCCTCGCCGGCTCGCTCGGCATTGCGCCTACCGCGAACCTCAATCCCGAGCGAATCTTTCCGTCGATGTTCGAGCCGATTCATGGCTCGGCCTTCGACATCATCGGCAAGGGCATCGCCAATCCGATCGGAACGTTCTGGTCTTCGGTGATGATGCTGGAGCATCTCGGTGAGCCTGCCGCCGCAAAACGCCTGATGCAGGCGATCGAGCGTGTCACCGCTGACCCGCGCTTCCACACGCCGGATCTCGGGGGCAAGGCGAGGACGACGCAGGTCACGGCGGCGGTCATCGACGCCATCCACGGCGCCAACGACTGACGCTCAAACGGTAACGGCAGCCGTTTACCCTGCAAGGTCGTCAGGTTAATCGCCCATAGGCTTTGCCTATGTCGATTTTCGGGGCGATTGATCGCGCTTTGCAATCGCAACATGAGACAGCTTTATTGATATCTGGAGCGTTTCCATCTCTGATCAGAGCCACAACCTCTGATCGGAATGCGGATGAATTCGTCATACGAACCATGGAATGAAGCGCGCGGCGCCGAGATCATCGCCGAACACGACGAGCTCGAAGGCGCCACGCTGGTGATCCTGCATGCACTGCAGGAGGCGTTCGGCTACGTGCCAGAGCCCGCCATTCCGATGATCGCTTCCGCGCTTAACCTGTCGCGCGCCGAAACCCATGGCGTGTTTACTTTCTATCACGATTTCCGCCACGAACCCGCCGGCCGCCATGTGCTGAAACTGTGCCGCGCCGAGGCCTGCCAGGCCGCCGGCGCCGACGCGCTCGCCGCACGCGCGGAGGCGAAGCTCGGTATCGCGCTCGGCAACACCACGCCTGATGCGCGCGTGACGCTGGAGCCGATCTATTGCCTCGGCCTGTGCGCGACCGCGCCTTCGGCGATGGTCGATGGCCGCGTCGTCGGACGGCTCGACGAAGCGCGTATCGATGCACTGCTCGCGGAGGCGCAGCAATGAAAATGCGCATTTTCGTTCCGCGCGATGCCGGCGCGATAGCCGTCGGCGCCGATGACGTGGTTGCAGCTATCGAGCAGGCCGCGGACAGGCGCGGGCTTCCGATCGAGATCATCAGGAATGGATCGCGCGGGCTCTATTGGCTGGAGCCGATGGTCGAGGTGGCGACGGTGAAAGGCCGCGTCGCGTATGGCCCGGTGAGCCCGGCGGACGTCCCTTCCCTGTTCGATGCGATGGCGAGCAACGGCCCGCACGCCCTGCGGCTCGGTCTCGCGGACGAGATCCCCTGGCTGAAGCGGCAGACCCGCCTGACATTCGCACGTTGCGGCGTGATCGATCCCCGCTCCGTCAAGGACTACCGCGCGCATGACGGCTACAAGGGGCTGGAGCGTGCGCTGACGCTGACCTCGGACGAGATCCTCGCCGACGTAACCACGTCCGGATTGCGCGGTCGCGGCGGCGCCGGCTTCCCGACCGGCATCAAGTGGAAGACGGTGGCGCAGGCCAGCGCCGACCGCAAATACATCGTCTGCAATGCCGACGAAGGCGACAGCGGCACCTTCGCCGACCGCATGATCATGGAAGGTGATCCCTTCGTCGTGATCGAAGGCATGACGATCGCGGGCGTCGCCGTCGGCGCCACCAAGGGCTACATCTACATCCGCTCGGAATATCCGCATGCGGTGGCGGCGATGAACGCCGCGATATCAGCCGCGCGGCGCGCAGGCTATCTCGGCGAGCGCATCGCCGGATCCGCCCACACTTTCGACCTCGAAGTCCGGGTCGGCGCCGGCGCCTATGTCTGTGGCGAGGAAACCTCGCTGCTGGAGAGTCTCGAAGGCCGCCGCGGCATCGTCCGCGCCAAGCCGCCGCTGCCGGCGCACAAGGGCCTGTTCGGCCGGCCGACCGTCATCAACAACGTGCTGTCGTTCGCGGCGATCCCCTTCATCCTCGACAACGGCGCCAAGGCCTACGCCGATTTCGGCATGGGCCGCTCTCGTGGCACCATGCCGATCCAGTTGGCCGGCAACATCAGGCATGGCGGCTTGTTCGAGACTGCGTTCGGCATCACGCTCGGCGAACTCATCGACGATATCGGCGGCGGCACGTTCAGCGGACGCCCCGTCCGCGCGGTGCAGGTCGGCGGGCCGCTCGGCGCCTATTTCCCCCGCGCGCTGTTCGATACGCCGTTCGACTATGAAGCCTTTGCGGCGCGCGACGGGCTGATCGGCCATGGCGGCATCGTGGTGTTCGACGACAGCGTCGACATGGCCAAACAGGCGCGCTTTGCGATGGAATTCTGCGCGGTCGAATCCTGCGGCAAGTGCACGCCGTGCCGGATCGGTTCGACGCGGGGCGTCGAGACCATCAACAAGATCATCAGCGGCGAACGCGTCACCGAGAACCTCGCCGTGGTCGAGGACCTCTGCAACACCATGAAATTCGGATCGCTCTGCGCGCTCGGCGGCTTCACGCCCTACCCCGTGCTGAGCGCATTGAAACACTTCCGGGAGGATTTTGGCCCGGTCCCGGCCACCCTGCAGGCCGCGGAATAGGAGACCGCCATGTCGCTGATCCAGGAAATCGATTTCGGAACGCCCCGTTCGAAATCCGAAACGATGGTCACGCTGACCATCGACGGACAAAGCGTCACCGTGCCCGAGGGCACCTCGATCATGCGCGCGGCAATGGAGGCCGGGACGCAGATCCCGAAGCTCTGTGCCACCGACATGGTCGATGCCTTCGGCTCCTGTCGCCTCTGCCTGATCGAGATCGAAGGCCGCGCCGGAACGCCGGCCTCCTGCACCACGCCAGCCATGAACGGCCTTGTGGTTCACACCCAGACCGAGCGGCTGAAGAAGCTGCGCAAGGGCGTGATGGAGCTCTATATCTCCGACCACCCTCTGGATTGCCTGACCTGCGCCGCCAACGGCGACTGCGAATTGCAGGATATGGCGGGCGCGGTCGGCTTGCGCGATGTCCGTTATGGGTATGAGGGCGAGAACCATGTGTTCGCCAAAACTGACGGCTGCAGCAACGACAACTGGATGCCGAAGGACGAATCCAACCCGTACTTCACCTACGACCCCTCGAAATGCATCGTCTGCTCGCGCTGCGTCCGCGCCTGCGAGGAAGTGCAAGGCACGTTCGCGCTGACGATTTCCGGTCGCGGCTTCGACAGCCGGGTATCGCCCGGCATGAGCGAAAGCTTCTTAGGCTCCGAATGCGTCTCCTGCGGCGCCTGCGTGCAGGCCTGCCCGACAGCGACGCTGACGGAGAAATCCGTCATCGAGATCGGCCAGCCCGAGCATTCGGTGGTCACGACCTGCGCCTATTGCGGCGTCGGCTGCACCTTCAAGGCGGAAATGCGCGGCGAGGAAGTCGTGCGCATGATGCCCTACAAGGACGGCAAGGCCAACCGCGGCCATTCCTGCGTCAAGGGCCGCTTCGCCTGGGGTTACACCACGCACAAGGAGCGCATCCTCAAGCCGATGATCCGCGAGGACATCGCCGATCCCTGGCGCGAGGTGTCGTGGGACGAAGCCCTCGGTTTCGCCGCCGCCAGGTTCAGGGGTATTCAGGAAAAATACGGCCGCGATGCCGTGGGCGGCATCACCTCCTCCCGCTGCACCAACGAAGAGACCTACCTGGTGCAGAAGCTGATCCGCGCCGGCTTCGGCAACAACAATGTCGACACCTGCGCCCGAGTCTGCCATTCGCCGACCGGCTATGGCCTGTCGCAGACCTTTGGTACGTCGGCCGGCACGCAGGATTTCGACTCGGTCGAACACACCGACGTCGTCATGATCATCGGCGCCAATCCGGCTTCCGCTCATCCGGTGTTTGCCTCGCGGCTGAAGAAGCGGTTGCGCCAGGGCGCGAAGCTGATCGTCATCGACCCGCGCCGCACCGAGATGGTGGAATCGGCTCACGTCAAGGCGCTGCATCTGCCGCTGATGCCGGGCACCAACGTTGCCGTGCTCACCGCGCTGGCCCATGTCATCGTCACCGAAGGCCTCGTCGATGAGGCCTTCGTGCGTGAGCGCTGCGACTGGAGCGAGTTCGAGGACTGGGCCACCTTCGTGGCGCTGCCGAAGAATAGTCCAGAGTCCGTCGCGATCATGACCGGCGTCGATCCGAAGGCGCTGCGCGAAGCGGCGCGACAGTTCGCCACCGGCGGCAACGGCGCCATCTATTACGGGCTCGGCGTCACCGAGCACAGCCAGGGCTCGACCACGGTGATTGCGATCGCCAACCTCGCGATGGCGACCGGCAATATCGGCCGCCCCGGCGTCGGCGTGAACCCGCTGCGCGGCCAGAACAACGTTCAAGGCTCGTGCGACATGGGATCGTTCCCGCACGAACTGCCCGGCTATCGCCACATCGCAGGTGACGCGGTGCGCGAGCAGTTCGAGGCGATGTGGAACGTCAAGCTCAACCCGGAGCCGGGCCTGCGCATCCCCAACATGTTCGACGCCGCGATCGAAGGCACCTTCATGGGCCTTTACGTGCAGGGCGAGGACATCCTGCAATCCGATCCCAACACCAAGCATGTGGTGGCGGCGCTGTCCTCGATGGAATGCGTCATCGTGCACGACCTCTTTCTCAACAAGACCGCCAACTACGCCCACGTCTTCCTGCCGGGATCGACGTTCCTGGAAAAGGACGGCACCTTCACCAATGCCGAACGCCGCATCCAGCGCGTCCGCAAGGTGATGACGCCGCGCAACGGCTTCGCCGACTGGGAAGTCACCATCGCGCTTGCAAGGGCAATGGGCTTCGAGATGCGCTACAATCATCCGTCCGAGATCATGGACGAGATAGCGGCGCTGACGCCGACCTTCGCCGGGGTCTCCTACGCCAAGCTCGAAGAACTTGGCTCCGTGCAGTGGCCCTGCAACGAGAAGGCGCCGGAAGGCACGCCGGTGATGCATATCGGCGGCTTCGTACGCGGCAAGGGCAAGTTCATCATCACCGAATATATCGCGACCGACGAGCGCACCGGCCCACGGTACCCGTTGCTGCTGACCACGGGGCGCATCCTCAGCCAGTACAATGTCGGCGCGCAGACCAGGCGTACCGAGAATGTCGTCTGGCACAGCGAGGACCTGCTCGAAATCCACCCCCACGACGCCGAACAGCGCGGCATTCGTGACGGCGACTGGGTGCGGCTGAAGAGCCGCGCCGGTGAAACCACCCTGCGAGCTGACATCACCGATCGCGTCGCGCCGGGCGTGGTCTACACCACGTTCCACCACCCGGACACGCAGGCCAACGTCATCACCACGGACTTCTCTGACTGGGCCACCAACTGCCCGGAGTACAAGGTGACGGCCGTGCAGATCTCGCCGTCGAACGGACCGTCGGACTGGCAGAAGGCCTATGACGAGCAGGCCCGCCACTCCCGCCGCATCGCGCCGGCGGAAGCCGCGGAGTAAGGCATGCCCCGTCCGGTCTATACCGCCGATCGGCGGGTCTGGCGCGACGGCCATCTCGGCGAAGGCACGCGCCTGATCCCGGAGGAGACGGCCATCGCCCTCACCTACAATGGCGGCACCTATGCCGTCATGATGGGTACGCCGCAGAACCTGCGGGACTTTGCGATCGGCTTCAGCCTCAGCGAAGGCATCGTGCGGTCTCCCGATCAGGTGGAAACGCTCGATATCGTGGAACTCGACGACGGCATCGAGCTCCGAATGTGGCTCGCATCGTCACAGGCCGAGCGCGTCAACGAACGCAGGCGGCATATCGCGGGGCCGACCGGGTGCGGCATCTGCGGCATCGATTCGATCGCGGAAGCCGTGCGGCCTGCCGCCGTGGTGACCAGCGAGTGCAGCTTCACACCGCGCGAGATCATGGCGGCGATGGCGAGCATGGCGCCGCTGCAGGTGCTCAATGTCGAAACCCGCGCGGTGCATGCCGCCGCGTTCTGGATGCCTTCGCGCGGCGTCGTCGCGTTGCGCGAGGATGTCGGCCGCCATAACGCGCTGGACAAGCTTGCCGGCGCGCTGGCGCAGGCCAACGTTTCGGCCGCCGACGGCATGGTGCTGCTGACCAGCCGCGTCTCGGTCGAGATGGTGCAGAAGACCGCTACGATCGGTGCGCCGCTGATGGTCGCGGTGTCGGCGCCAACCGCGCTGGCGGTCCGCACGGCGGATGCCGCCGGCATCACGCTCGCCGCCATCGCCCGCTCCGACGGTTTTGAGATCTTCACGCATCCGGCGCGGATTGCGTCCACACAAAATACTGCCGTTGCCGGAGCCGTTCATGTCGCCTGACCGTCTGATCTACATGGCCAACCAGATCGGCAAGTTCTTCCAGAGCCAGGGCCATGACAAGGCGGTGCCCGGCATCGCCGAGCACATCAGGAAGTTCTGGGATCCGCGGATGCGCAAGGCGATCTTTGCGCATCTCGATAGCGGCGGCGCCGGGCTCGACCCCAATGTCCGCGATGCGCTCGAGACGCTGAAGAAGGCGTAAGCCGGCGATCGCGCCACAGTGCACCCCACGGCGGCATAGTGCACATGACCGGGCTTGATGCTCGCTCGCTCCGTCGCGAATGCCCCTTAGCCGACGCTCGAGGAGAGGAGGTTGGCGTGCCCGACGCTGACCAGAGGAGTGTCTCCGATGGGTCAACGATTCTACCTCATCTAAAGCGGGACGACCATCTGCTCAGACACTTGATCTACCGCAAGGCACCGCCGGCAATGACGGCGTATCTTGGGATAGGGCAGGCGTTAGTGTGGAGAACGCCCATGAAGCGGATGAGCAAACTTGTAATTGCGACTTCGACCTTCACGTTCGCGACGCTGCTCTCCTTCGGTTGGTGTGAGCAAGGCGGGATCTCACTGTCAGTCGAGAGCGCTCAGGCGCGAGTCGGTCGCCCGCTGACTCCAATGAGCGTTGCGGGCGTTGCCCGCCGACAGAACCGGCGGGCTGCTTACGGGTACGGGTATGGGGCCGGGGTAGTCGGCGCTGGCCTTGCGGGCGCTGCCGCCGTCGGTACGGCCGCTGCTGTGGCGGCCACATCACCCAACTGGGGATGGGGCGGCGCGCCTTATTATACGGGTACGGGTTACTACGGAGGCGCGGGCTACTACGGAGGTCCAAGGTACTACGGAGGCCCGAAGTACTACGGTTCCTATGCGGCTTACGGCTATCCCGCGCAGAGTTATGGGGCCCGCAACGGCTGGGTCTGTGAGCCCGGCACCATGGTCAAATTGGACGACGGCAGGATGTATCCCTGCCAATAGCCCTGCCAGGTTATGGCGAAAGGGGCGGCTCGTTTGAGCCGCCTCTTACCAACGGCTGCTGAATGGATTGTCCCTGCGCAAGGGAGGATCGGAATGATCAGATTGATCGCTGCTGCTGGCTTCGCCTTGTCCCTCGCAACACTCGCGCAAGCGATGACGCCCGCGCCTATTTCCCAGCCGGATAGCATGATTACGCAAATCGCTGTCGGCTGCGGGCCGGGCAGGACAATGGTGAACGGTGTGTGCGTGGCAAGGACCACCATCCGCCAGACCCGCCGCGCCGTTCGCAGGTGTGTGCGATGGCAGGGAGGCGCTTGCGTCTTGTACCAGTGAGCGCCACCGCGGGCGTAGAAGTACAAACATGACCTGCGCAGGCGTGCCAGGCGCAAACTCGATGCGTCGAAAAATTCCGGGCCGCCAGCCGTTGCTGACGCTGTGGATATGAGTTGCCGATCAAGACAGTGGTCAAGGCATGTAATGCTCAACCTGAATGAGGGCGAGCATGAAAGATCCATTCCTGAATTACTTCGCACTTGGCTTGCTGTTTTTCGTGGTGATCGTGCTGGTCTACGGCATCATCGCGATCCACGACATCCCGGCTCGGATCGCGCATGCGCGTCATCATCCGCACGCGGACGCGATCCACGCCGCAGGCTGGATCAGCCTGTTTATGCTGCACCTGCTTTGGCCGTTCCTCTGGATTTGGGCGATGATGTATCAGCCCGACCGTGGCTGGGGTTTCGCTCACAAATCGGGCGAGCCGACCTCGCCCAAGGAGGCGGCGGCCGAACTGGAAGAGCTGAGACGTCGCCTAGCGGAGGTCGAGACGAGGCTCGAAATCGAAGATCGAAAAGCTCATTTCGCCGAATAGCCGGTCCAGCCTGGATCACGTTCGCCGGTGTCAATGATTTCGGCTGTCAAGAAAGAGAATGTTTCTCCGGCAGGAGCGACGCCGGCAGCGAGCCCAGGCCCTCAGCGATAGGCGACACGCTCTCAAAGCTCGGACGGGAGGCCAGCGATGGAACTCTTGCTCACCTTGACCTACGTGGCACTCTGCGTTGCCATCTTCAAGATTTTCAGAATTCCGGTCAATCAATGGACGCTCGCGACAGCAGCGCTTGGAGGCGTCTTCGGGCTGGCGCTGCTGTTTATAACGATGGCCTACAACCACCCGTTCTCGACCCACGCGCGCATCTACTTCGCCGTTACGCCGATACTGCCTTCCGTCAAAGGCAGAGTGATCGAAGTTCCGGTCCAGGGCCGTACCAACCAGCACCTCGAAGCCGGAGAAGTTCTCTTCAAGATCGATCCCAAGCCTTACGAATATATCGTCGCGCAAAAGCGGGCGGGGCTGGCGGACGCGGAGGCCAATGTCGCTCAGCTCAAGGCGTCCGTCGATCAGGCATCGGCAACGGTCGAGAAAGCGAAGGCTCAACTGCAGCTCGCCCAGACAAACTATGACAGCCAGTTGACGCTCTTCGAGAAGAAAGTTGTCGCGCAGGCAACACTCGACATCGCAACGCGTAACCGCGATGCGGCAAAACAGACGGTGGCCGAGGCTGCTGCTGCAGAGGATCGGACCCGACAAGCGTTTGGCGCGACCGTTGACGGTGAACACTCGATAATCGTGCGTTTACGCAATGAGCTTGCGGATGCTCAATACGATCTGGAGCAGACCGTTGTTCGAGCCCCCACAGGCGGCTTTGTCACCGAGCTGGTATTGCGGCCGGGCGTATATGTGGTCCCAGCGCCCTTCCGTCCGGCCATGATTTTTGTCAACGACAGCGAAAGGGACCGGGCTTTGGCAGCCGCGTTCCAGCAGAACGCTCTGCAGCGGGTTAGGGCGGGGGACGAGGCCGAAGTTCTGTTCAAGGCAATACCGGGTCGCGTCTTCAAGGCCAAAGTCCGTCTGGTGATTGATGCGATTGCCGGTGGCCAGCTTCAAACCTCGGGTACGCTACTGAATGTCGGGGCTGTGGTGCCCGTAGACCGGGCTCTGGTTGTCCTCGACCTCATCGATGACACGTCTGGTTATCAGGTGCCACTCGGTTCGGCAGGCGAAGCCGCCATCTACACCGAACACTTCCACGAGCTGTCATTGCTGCGAAAAATCCTTCTGCGCATGCGAAGCTGGCAGAACTATGTCTTCCCTGAGAGCCTCTAGAAGGTCCTACACCGAAATTCTGAAGTCGCCCCTGCGGCCACAATCGCGTCTGCGTATGTCAGACCATGCTCTCACAGTGCGTCGGTCATCCAATATCGCCTTGTGGCACATCGCGTCATTTCGACGCGAAGCGGAATTTGGTCGCTGCCGGTAGCATAGCGGACGCATTGGCTAAGCCGCACCGACCGATCTCGATTTATGAATACGCGCCCTAACACCAGGCTCGCGAGAAGCGCCCTCACCCCAGCCTTCACCCCGCGAGAACGGGGCGAAGGAGAAGTGAGCGACTTCGCGTCT
>DATCXE010000817.1:0-12200 GCA_036565985.1 Bradyrhizobium sp. | reverse complement strand
CCGCCGCAGCGCAGTTTTGCGTATGAGCGCAAGATCGCGGTCTCGACCGCGAGCCGGGTCTACACCGAGCTGCTGCGCCGGGGCCTCGTGATCGGCGAAGTCGGACGCGGTACATTCGTGTCGGGCGAAACGCGACGCGGCGTCGCCATGCCGATGGAGCCGCGCGGCGCGCGCATCGATCTCGAGGTCAATTATCCCATTCTGCCGACGCAATCGGCGATGATCGCAAGAAGCCTGGAAGGAATTGAACGTCCCGACGTGCTCGATCTCGCGTTGCGGCACTCCTCCACCATCGGCACGCAGGCGGCGCGCGCCGTTTCGGCGGAGTTTCTCGCCCGCGAGGACTGGTCACCGGCTCCGGATCAATTCGTCTTCACCGCCAATGGAAGGCAATGCATCGCTGCAGCGCTTGCGGCAGTGGTGCCCGCCGGTGGGCGCTGCGGCGTCGAAGCACTGACCTATCCCTTCATCAAGGACATCGCCACAAGGCTGGGCGTCACGCTGGTCCCGCTTGCGATGGACGAGGACGGCGTTCGCCCGGACGCGGTGCAAAAAGCCCACCGCGAAGCGCATCTGACGGCGCTGTACATCCAGCCGACGATTCAAAATCCGCTCGGCATGACGATGCCGGCCGCGCGCCGCGCCGATCTGCTGCGCGTCGTCGAAAAACTTGGCCTGGTCGTGATCGAGGACACCGTCTACGGCTTTCTCGACGAGGGAACGCCGATGGCCGCGCTCGCGCCCGACCATTGCATCGTACTCGACAGCCTGTCGAAGAAGGTGGCGCCCGGCCTCGCGCTCGGCTTCATCGTTTCGCCGCCGCGCCTGCGCGAGCGCGTCATGGCCGCGGTTCGCTCGGGCGGCTGGACCGCCGCGGGATTTGCATTTGCCGCCGGCCAACGGCTGATGGCTGACGGCACCGTCGCCGAACTCTCCCGCCTCAAACGCATCGAAGCCGCGCGCCGGCAGCAGATGGCGGCGAAACATCTGGCGGGCTTCGAAATCCAGGCGAACCCCAAATCCTACCATCTCTGGCTGACGCTGCCGCCGCACTGGCGCTCGCAGACTTTCGTCGCCGCCGCCGCGCGCCGCGACATCGCGTTGACGCCCTCGACCACCTTCGCCGTGGCTCCCGGCCATGCGCCCAACGCCGTCCGCCTGGCGCTCGGCGCACCGACCACCGAACAGCTCGACCTGGCGCTGCGCACGCTTGCGGGAATGCTGACGGCGAAGGAAGATCTCGACACGACCGAATAGAATTATCGGTCGGGCGCCTCCCCCACCGGCCACTCGGCGATGAAGCCGCTTGCCTTATAGGGTTCGATCTTGTCCCACTCGGCGATCATGCGGCGGCTGAATTCGGCGTCGGTGTGCCAAAGCGCCCGCGGCGTCTTGAAACTGTCGATCGTGACCAGCATCTTCTCCACTTCCGGCCAGTGGCGATGCAGCGTCATCGGATAGCGGCGCGCAGTCCAGGTATTGCCCAGACAGATCACGCTGCCGATGTTGCCAAGCCCGATCGCGGCGTCGATGATCGGCAGCGAGAAGATCACGTTCTCGCCGGTGTTCATCGCCCGATCTTCCCTCAGGATGACGTCGGACGGAACGCCGCGCGCGACCATCGCGTCCGCGATGATCTGGCATTCCGAAAGCTCCGATCCCGGCGTGATCCCCCCGCTCACGATCGCCCAGCGGAAATATCCCTCGCGCCAAAGCCGGCAGGCTTCGTCGACCCGTTCGGAGACATCCGCACGCGTGCCGAACACGAACAAGAGATCAGCCGGCCGCGATGTCGTTTCGATCAGGTGCCGCGCATTGATCTCGGCAATCTCGGCCTCGCTAGGCAATCGCATTGCTTCGATCCGTCGCGGCGATTCCAGGTGGAAATTCCGCCGTGACGATGCCGCCGGCGGCCGGCTTCGCGAAGTCACTTTTCATTTCGCTTGATTGCGAGGCAGCAGCGCGTCGGGAAGCTGGTCGAACGAGTAGCTTCGCGGCCGGTTGCGCTTGATGAAGCCGCCGACCGTCCAGGCGAACCAGACGGCCATGGCGACGAGAAACAACGCGCCGGTGAATTCGGAAGTCGCAAGCGCCCGCACCAGAAGTCCGACCATCGCAATCGCCAGCAGCGCCACCATCGTCACCGCCGCGGCATAGGTCACCGGCCCGATGCCGCCGATCAGCGCGGCCTTGCTGCCGGCGGCCTTCATCCTTCGGTGCAATTCAGCGATGAACGCGCGATAATCCTGATCCTGCGGCGTCATGAGCGTCACCGTTTGCCATGTCGTTGAAACAATGGCGATGCGCCCGCCACCGGCCTTTTCGATGTCGGCACGAAAACGCCGCGCCTGCATCGTCATCGGGCGGTACGACAGACGGACCGAGGCGATTTCGGCATAGGGCCACACGCCGGACCGGCTGCCGATGCGCCACGACAATCCCGCGTCCGTCAGATCGAACTGATGCGCCGATCCGACCAGCGATGCCTTGTAGGTGTAGCGGGTCACGGGCGACGCGCCCTCGCCTTGCATCGTCGGCCGGTTCGGAAGTGTTGTCGGCAACTCGAAAATTCCCGTTGTCGGTTGAGGTCGCCTGCTTGCGCGGCGCGCCGGCTTTACCTTACAAGCGGGGCATGTCCGAGACGACTTATTTTCCACGCCGCCTGATCCTGGCCGGCGCGATTGTTTCAGGAGTGCTGCTGGCGCTTGCCGTCCACATGCTGGGCGCGCGTTACGGCCTCGATCTCGGCGGCCTGTGGCGCTCCGATACAAGCGACTTCATGCCGGCGGGCGCGGCGATCGCCTGGTGGCTGATCGCGACCGTCGGCTTTTCCGGCGGCTATTTTACCGCCAATCTGATGGACAGTGCGGTTTCGGGTCAGATTCCGCTGCGGATGCGGCAGTTCCTGATCGCCGTCGGCGTGTTGATCCTGGCCGGCGCGGGACAGGCCGCCTCGGCGCCGAGCCCGCTGCCGACCGTTTCAGGCGTGCTGGCCGGCCTTGCAGCGCTGTGCCTCGGTGCGGCCATGGCGTTCTGCGGCGCGCATTTCGCGCTACGCAAAGCGTGACGCTACAACACCCTAGGCGATCATGCGCTGCCGCGGCTGCGTCAGCATCTTCTCCACCTCGGCGGCAGGACGCGGCCGGCTGAACAGATAGCCTTGCGCCTGCGTGCATCCTTCCCGGCGCAACAGTTCGAATTGCGCATCGGTCTCGACGCCTTCGGCCGTGGTGACGATGCCGAGGCTCTTGCCGAGGCCGGTTACCGCGCGAACGATCGCCATTGAATCGTCGCGCGTCGCCAGTTCGCTCACGAACGAACGGTCGATCTTGATCTTGTCGAACGGGAAGCTGCGCAGGTAGCTCAGCGAGGAGTATCCCGTTCCGAAGTCGTCGAGCGAGATCCTGACGCCAAAGCCGCGAAGCTCGTGCAGGACCGCAAGCGTCGCCTCGCTGTTCTGCAGCAGCACCGATTCCGTTATCTCCAGTTCGAGCCGGCGTGCCGGAAGGCCGGAGGCCTCGAGCGCCTGCTTCACGGTGGATACGAGGTTGGGATTCTTGAATTGTACCGGCGACAGGTTGACGGCAACGCCGACATCCCGCGACCAGCCGGCGGCGGCCATGCAGGCCTGGCGCAACACCCAGTCGCCGATCGGAACGATCAGGCCGGTTTCTTCTGCAAGCGGAATGAAACTGACCGGAGAGATCATGCCGCGCAGTGAATGATTCCAGCGCACCAGCGCCTCGAAGGCAACGACCTCGTCCCTGGCGACGTCGCGGATCGGCTGGTAATAGACTTCGAATTCCCCACGCGGCAGCGCCGCGCGCAGGTCGATTTCCAACAGCCGCCGCGCCTGCGCGCGCGCGTCCATCCCCGCTTCGAAGAACCGGTAGGTGCCGCGGCCGTCTTCCTTGGCCCGGTAGAGCGCAAGATCGGCCTTCTTCAAGAGTTCGTCCGGATTCTTTCCGTCTTCGGGCGCCAGCGAAATGCCGATGCTGACGCCGATGACGAGCTGATGACCGGAAATGTCGTAGGGCGCAGAGACTTTCTCGACCACCTCGCTGGCGAGCATGGCGACGGCGGACGGCTCGTCATCGCGACAGAACCGCACGATTGCGAATTCGTCGCCGCCCAGTCGCGCGACCGTGTCGTTCTCGCTGACGCAGCCGGCGAGACGCCGCGCGACCTCCTTCAGCAGCACATCGCCGACCGGATGGCCCAGCGAATCGTTGATGGCTTTGAAATGATCGAGGTCGAGGCAGAGCACCGCAACCTGATCGCTGCGACGAACGAGCCGCAAAGCCTTTTCGAGTTGTTCGCGGAACAGCGTCCGGTTCGGCAGATTGGTCAGCGCGTCATGGCGCGCCATGTGCGAGATCTGCTCCTGGGCAGCCTGCCATTCGGTAATATCTTCGAACGTGGCAACCCATCCACCGCCCTTCATGGGCTGCTCGACCACGCGGAGCGAGCGTCCGCTGCGATCGATCGTCCTGGTCACGATCCTGCCGGCCTTGGCGTTTGCCACCAGCGAATTGAAGAACTCGTCGGGATCTCTGTCCCATTCGCCGGCCGATTTCAATTCGCGCAGGACGTCGATCAGCAGGCGGCCCTGAAGCGGCATGCCGGTCCGATCCATGAGTTCGACGTAGCGCTGGTTGAACAGGAGGATGCGGCCCTCCGCATCGAACATGCAAAGTCCCTGCGACATGTTCGTGATGGCTGAATCGAGCAGGATCTTTTGCGCATGGAGTTCGCTCTTGGCGCGGCGATCGAACATGGCCGCCAGCAGCGATATCCCGAGGATGGCAAAGGCCCCCGCCGAGGTCAGAAATGAAAGCGCAGCCGGAGAAACCGTCAACGCGTCGGAGCCGAGCGTCGGATCGGGAATGAGCGTGACCGCGCCCATGGCCGTGAAGTGATGCGAGACGACGGCAACCGTCAGCAGGCCCGTGGCCACCACGGTATGAACGGAATCATCGCGGCGCGCGGCGACCAGCATTGCCAGCGCCGCAAACATGCTTCCGAGAACGATCGAGGCCGAAACGATACCGGGTGCCCACACGATGTAGGCCGGAAGATCCATCGCGAGCATGCCGGTGTAATGCATGGCCGCGACACCGGCGCCGATGATCGCGCCACCGGTCGCGATGACGGACCGGCGCGCACTGGACAGCGCAACGCAGAGCCCGACGGCGACAATGGCCACAGCGAAGACCAGCGACAACAGCGTGACGGGCACGTTGTAACCGGCGCCGGTGCCGGGATCGTAAGCCAGCATCGCAACGAAATGGGTGGCCCAGATTCCGCAACCGCCGACCGCCGCGTCGAGGCAGACCCAGATAGCGCGCGTTCGGCCACTGGAGGCCCTTGCACGATGAAACAGGCTGATGGCCACCGCGCTGGCGAACCAGCAGATAGCGCCTGCCAGCACGACCAGACGCCAGTCGTGCTCGGTGGCCAGACAAGTCAGGACCCGATACATTGCAAACTCCCCGTTGGGCCTGCAATTACGGTTCCGGTGGTATACTTGGCGTAACCATCACGGTTTCAGTTGCACGGATGGTGAACAAACGCTTGTGGGCGTTGAGCGCGACGCAAAATGTCCGCTTTCATCAGCCGCTACCGGCCGAAATAAGCCTCGGGCGGATGTGCGATCAGGCGAACAAAGCGTGGAAAAGCCGCGCAGGCCGTCCTGCGCGGCTTTTTGCCTCATTCTTGGAAAGATCAGCTTGCTGCGCGGAGATCGATTGGAACATGAAAGCGCCGGGCTTCCGATGCCTCACACACGCCATCATGTTCGATGCTGATGCGGCTAGCCGGCTCGCCATGGGGATGTTCCTGAAAGCCTCGAAAACGCCGCGATGGAACGTCTGGACAGCCATGCGGAGCGAACGCGGAACGGACCTCGAAGCGACTCAAATCGTTAGTGAAACGACATATGTAGGGCGTATGACAACGGTGGCGAACCGAGCCAAAAGGCAGGCTTGTCAAGGACTGCACAACGGCCCGGTTTTAGCTTATGGGTTTTGGCGCGCGGTGCCTCTGACCGTCGACTGTCACCTGTCGTGACAGACCCTAAATCTAGCGTATTGCCGCCCCGCCGGGAGGATGAATGCATCGGCTGCTGACCACGCTCGGGCGTGGCTTCAAGGAGAAGATTGGCTGGAAACGGCTGGGGATCGTTGCGAGCCTCCTCATCATCATTCTTGCGGTTACACACCTGGTTCGTACCCTGAAGGGGGTCGACACCGCGGTCATTCTGACCGCGCTGACCGAAATCGCGCCGCACCGCATCGCCCTGGCCGCGCTCTGCGTGGTGGGCGCGTTCTTTACGCTGACCTTCTATGATTTCTTTGCGTTGCGAACCATTGGCAAGACGCACGTCCCCTATCGTATCGCCGCCCTGTCGAGCTTCACCAGCTACACCATCGGCCACAACATCGGCGCCACCGTTTTTACCGGCGGCGCGATCCGGTTTCGGATCTATTCGGACTACGGCCTGACCGCGATCGATGTTGCCAAGATCTGCTTTCTCTCGGGCCTGACCTTCTGGCTCGGCAACCTGTTCGTGCTCGGGGTGGGTATGGCCTGGCATCCGGAAGCCGCGTCGGCGATGGATCTGCTGCCGCCGGCGATGAACCGGCTCATCGCGCTCGGCTGCCTTGCCGGCATTGCCGCCTATTTCGTCTGGCTGTTGATGGGCGAGAACCGCCGCGAGCTCGGCCAGAACGGCTGGAAGGTGGTATTGCCCTCGGCCCGGCTGACGCTGCTTCAGGTGCTGATTGGCGTGGTCGATCTCGGCTTCTGCGCGCTGGCGATGTACCTCTTGATGCCGACCGAGCCGCATATCGATTTCGTTTCGCTGGCTGTCGTGTTCATCCTTGCGACGCTGCTCGGGTTTGCCAGCCATGCGCCCGGCAGCCTCGGGGTATTCGATGCCGCGATGCTGGTGGCGCTGCCGCAGTTCGGCAAGGAGCAGTTGCTGGCGACGCTGGTGGTGTTCCGCATCCTCTACTTCCTGATCCCGTTCGGCATCTCGATCTGGATCATGGGGACGCGCGAACTCTGGCTCAGTCTGCTGCAGCCGTGGCTGGAACGCCGCCGGCTCGGCGAGGCCTGCACGGCAAAGGCCAGGGTGCGTCAGCCAATGAAAGGCCGCCAATCCCAAAACCGGTAACATCGACGTTATCTCCGTCGATTAATCTTTTGGGCTGGCACGCGGCAGTTCTCTTATTTCTGCCTTACCGCTAACGTCAAAACGCGCCATGGCCGGAATTCATTCACGCTCACTGATATCAGTCGCGCTGCTCGCGGGCGCGCTGTTCGGGCTCGCGATGTCCGCCGCCGAAGCGCAGACCGCCGACGGCTACGGGCCGCTGCAGATTTCGTGGGAAGTGCGCAACCGTTTCCGGCTGTTCCGCGAGGAACGGGATTTCCAGTTGCAGGTGGAGGCCGGCCGCGGCCGCAGCGTTCTCGCCGCCGAACAGGCGCTGGCAATTCAAAGCGATGGCCGCGGCTGGGCGCGCAACACGGTCAACCGGCTGTGCATCGATCTCGCCGGCCGCGTCAGCGAGCCCTGCACCCGCGACAACGTCAAGGAGAGCTATCTCACGCCGATCGATCATCCGGTCGTGGTACGGTTGACAGGCGCGGTTCCGGTGGGCGCCACCTGCGCCTGGTCGTTCGACGATGGCGACGGCCCGCAGGCTTCCACCTTCGACTGCGCCGAACCTGTCAATCTGAGGGTCCGCTATGGCCGCACCACGGTTGCGACCGCCGATATATCGAGCGCGGAGGGTAACCAGCGCGCCACCACCGAAATCTCGGTGCGCGACATCTTCATTGCCGGCCTTGGCGACAGCGTCGCTTCCGGCGAGGGAAATCCGGACCGGCCGATTGCGCTGACCGATGAAGGCTTCTGCTTCCGCTCCTATCTCGGCACGGCATCAGCACAATATTACCGCCCGAGCCGCGCCGGCTATAAAGGCGGGCGCGCCTGCGAGGCGCCCGATTCGCTGTCGGTCTGGCAGCGCCAGAGCGCGCTGTGGTTCAATCCGGCCTGCCACCGCTCGCTGTACAGCTATCAGACGCGGACCGCGCTGGCGCTCGCCGTGCAATATCCGCACATCGCGGTCACCTATCTGCCGCTGGCCTGCACCGGCGCCACCATCGCCGAGGGCCTTTTCGGCTCGCAGCGCCCCCGCGACTGCCTGCCGTCGAAATCGGGCAGTGCTTGCTCGGGGAAGGTCAACGCGCAACTGGACGAACTGCGCGACGCCGTCAACGCCGCCAAGCGCCGGCAACCCGATCGCAAACTCGACCTCGTGCTGCTATCGGTCGGCGCCAACGACATCTATTTTTCCGGGCTCGTCGCCGACGTGATCGTGGACACGACGACCGAGCGCGCGCTGTTCCGGCGCAGCGGCGTCATGGCTTCGGTGGACGATGCGCGCTCGGCAATGACGCGCGACCTGCCGCAAGGCTTCGGAAAGTTACGCGAAGCGCTAAAGCCGCTGGTCGGCGGCGACCTGTCGCGCGTGGTGTATACGTCCTACGCCAATCCGACGCTGACGGGTGGCGGCGCGCCCTGCCCCGGCGGACGCGCCGGCTTCGACATCCACCCTTCCTTCAACGCGCAACCGCAGCGGCTCGCCGCCGTGTCGAGTTTCGTCGAGAACGAATTCCTGCCGCAGTTGAAAGCGCTGGCGCTGTGCCAGGGCGGCATCCTGTGCCGCGATCCGCGCGCCGATCGCATGACCTTCGTCGACAGCCATCAGGCCAGTTTTGCCAGCCACGGTTTTTGCGCCCGCTCCGAGAGCGATCCGGAATTCGACCGGCAATGCTTTTCGGCGAAGGGCGACAGTTTCGATCCGGATATCGTCACCGCCGCCAGCCAGCCGATGCTGTGTGGCCGCAGCGCCGGCGAGTACCGCGCCTACCTGCCTCGCGCGCGCTGGATTCGCGACGCCAATGACAGCTACTTCGCGGCCATGACCTATCCGCAGGGCCTGCCCTCGTCGCAGCAGCCGGCCGACATCCACGACGCCACCTGGGGAATTCTCTCTGCAGTCTATGGCGGCGCCGTGCATCCGAGCGCCGAAGGCCACGCCGCAATGGCGGATGCGGCGACGCCCGCCGCGGCATCCGTGCTGCAACTCGATGCCGCGGTGCCTGAAGTCACCTCGCAGCCGGTGCCGCCGATACAGGTTGCGCCACCGGGCCGAACCGGCGGACTGAACTAGCGCGCTGGTGCCGGATGAGGCGCCGGCGCTGGCGCAGTGGTCTTCTTTGCCGCGACCGGAGCCTTCGCCGCACCGGCGGGCGGCTTCAGCGCCGCGGCCTGCGCCGGCAGGTATTTTGCGATGATGGCGGGATCGACTTGCGCCATCGCCGTATCAGGCAGACGGTTCCAGACCTCATCCTTGCCGAACAGCGAGAAGCCGAGATAGCCGCGCATCGTCAGCACCTGCCCGTCTGGACTGAGCGTCATCTTGGCCTTGTAGATCTTGCCGTCGCGCGGATCGAGCACGTTGCCGTTCTCGTATTTCAGGCCGTCACGTTTCATGTCGCGGATGAAGGAGAGCCCGAGCCACGGCGCATCCTTGCGATCGTCGGTGCATTTCGAGCAGGTAGGATTGGGGGGATCACCCGGTTCGAGAAAGAGCTTGGCGAATGCGCCTTCGAAGGTGCCGTCGTGGTCGACCACCAGAAACCACCCGACCGCCTTGCCCTTCTCCAGTTTCTGCCACAGCCCGGCCGCCGACGGCTCCGCCGGCTGTGCGGCAAGTTCCGAGGCAAACGCGAGCATCATCGCGATCGGCAGTATCAATCGAAATCTGGATAGTACGTTGCGCATGATCGCCACCTGACTAATCCACAAAATGAATAGGCGCAGACTACGGCCATTTGGCGGACGGTGCCAATAGCCGCACAACGACGGAACAGGCCGCGGCGAGCGGGCCGCGGCCTGTTCCGTCGGTTCCCGGTTAACATCAATGGACGCCGAGCTTCTTCTGCAGGCTCGACGAAGAGGTCGTGTACTGGAACACCAGCCGCTTGTCCGGATAGACGTAGCGGTGCGCCTTTTGCGACATCAATGCTCCCTCGTGGAATCCGGACAGGATCAGCTTCAGCTTGCCGGGATAGGTGTTGATGTCGCCGATCGCGAAAATGCCGGGCACGTTGGTCTCGAACGCAGCCGTCTCGACCGGCACCAGATTGTTTTCGAGCGCGACGCCCCAGTTCGCCACCGGACCGAGTTTCATGGTCAGCCCGAAGAACGGCAGCATCGTATCGCACTCGACCTTCGAGATGGCGTTGTCGTTGCCCTTCATCATCGCGGCCGCAAGCATGCCGCCCTCGCCCTCGAGCGAAGTGACCTGGCCGATCTTCAGATCCATCTTGCCGGCAGCCACCAGCCCGCGCATCTGCTCGACGCTGTGGGGCGCGGCGCGAAAATCGTCGCGCCGGTGCAGCAGCGTCACGCGCCTGGCGATCGGATGAAGGTTCAGCGTCCAGTCGAGCGCGGAGTCGCCGCCGCCGACGATCAGGATGCTCTTGTCGCGGAACTGCTCCATCTTGCGCACCGCATAGAACACCGAGCTGCCTTCATAGGCCTCGATGCCCGGCACCGGCGGGCGCTTCGGCTGGAACGATCCGCCGCCCGCGGAGATCACCACCACCTTGCATTCGAACACCTTCCCCGCATCGGTCGTCACGCGAAAGGCGGGATCGCCGATCTTCTCGATCGTCTCCACCATCTCGTTGAGATGGAAGGTCGGGCCGAACGGCTTGATCTGCTGCAGCAGCGCGTCCGTCAGGCCCTGGCCGGTGACGAGCGGGATGCCGGGAATGTCGTAGATCGGCTTTTCCGGATAGAGCTCGGCGCACTGGCCGCCGATCTTGTCGAGGATGTCGACCACATGCGCCTTCATGTCGAGAAGGCCCAGTTCGAAGACGGCGAACAGGCCGCACGGGCCCGCGCCAATGATCAGCACATCGGTTTTGATCGCTTCGCTCATGTCAGCTTCTTTTCGGTTGAACCTGGTGGGAAGGCCGAAACTGTCTAGCCAACACGGGACTAACAGGAAAGCCATAATATGACGATCGTGGCCGCGGCAACCCCTTGCCGTGGCTCGACAAGTGGGCTGTAAGGGTCCGAGGTTTTCGGAGATTTGCCCGTGAATGCCCCCTTGCGTTCCGACGCTCCCCCCCGTCTGGAAGATTTTCCCTATCGCCTGTCGGACAATGTGAGGTTTGCCGACCTCGACCCGAACCAGCACGTCAACAACGCCGTGTATGCGACCTATTTCGAGACCGGCCGCGTCACGCTGATGAAGGATCGCAGTTACGGGCTGATGCCGGACGGCGTCGCCTGGATCATGGTCCGGCTCGACATCCATTTCCGCGCCGAATTGCGCTGGCCCGGCACGATCGAGATGGGGCTCGGCGTCGTCAAGTTCGGCCGGACGTCAGTTACGTTCGACCAGGTCGTGTTCTCTGAAGGAAAATGCGTGGCGTCGGCGCGATCGGTATCGGTGCTGCTCGACGAGGCCACCCGCAAGCCGACGCCGCTGACGCCGGATATCCTGGCAAACTTCCAGCGCTGGATTCGCCGCGGCGTGAATCCAAATTGACGGATCTCAGGCCTGCCGCTCGGGCGTCGACACGGTGAGGCCGTCGAGGTCGTCGGTCACCTTGATCTGGCACGACAGACGCGAATTCGGCCGCACGTCGAAGCCGAAATCCAGCATGTCCTCTTCCATCGGCGTCGGAGCGCCGACCTTCTCGCGCCAGGCTTCGTCGACGTAGACATGGCAGGTCGCGCACGCGCAGGCGCCGCCGCACTCGGCTTCGATGCCCGGAATGGCGTTACGGATCGCGGCTTCCATCACGGTCGCGCCGTTTTCGACTTCAATGGTTCGTTTTTCGCCGGAATGGTCGACAAAGTGAATTTTGGCCATGATCGCTCGTGCTGCCGGAAGACGTAAAGAAGGCTACTGGCAGTCCTATAACGGGTCGATCCGTGCAGCGCCAGCGGTCGGGACGAAAACCTTGAGGTGGCATTTCTCCGGCGTTTTGCCGTTATCGCGGGCGTTCCGCTCAGGAACGGCGCAGGACCGCCTCGATCGCCGTCCGCGTCAGTGAAACCGCATCGCCAAGTTCGGCGAGCGAGCGGCTCGCGTCGGAGCCGCTGCCTA
>DATCXE010000802.1:0-3780 GCA_036565985.1 Bradyrhizobium sp. | reverse complement strand
GGCTCGAGCCGAGCATGGAGAACCGCGGCGCCGATCCCGAGGCGCCCTATTCCTACGAGGAATCGCTGGAGGAAGCGGATCGTTATGCGCCGCAGCCGCCGCAAACGCCGCCGCCGCGCGAACGTTCGCGGCTGTCGGGGGATCGCGACCGCGAACCGAAGAAGCCCTCGCGGGCATTGGCTGCCTTTCCGTTCAAGAGCGCGATCGCGGTCGGTATCGTGCTCATTCTGGTTGGCGCCGGCATCCTGTGGGGCAAGGCGGCCGTGACCGCCGTCAGCGGCCTGTTCAAATCCTCGCCGGTCGTGGAAGCGCCCAAGGACCAGGCCGCGCCGCAGTCGCGCCCGAAGATCCCTGATCGCGTCGGGCAGCCTTCGTCCTCGGAAAACGTCGCGCCGGTCGCGCAGCGCGTGGTGCTTTATGACGAGGATCCGAGCGATCCCAAGGGCAAGCAGTATGTCGGCTCGGTGATCTGGCGCACCGAACCGATCAAGGCGTCCGGCAACCAGAAGCCCGATATCGCCGTGCGCGCCGACATCGAGATTCCGGACCGCAAGTTCAAGATGACGATGTCGTTCCGCCGCAACACCGACACCTCGCTGCCGGCGAGCCACACCGCGGAACTGACCTTCATCCTGCCGCAGGATTTCTCCGGCGGCGGCGTCGGCAACGTGCCCGGCATCCTGATGAAGTCCAACGAGCAGGCGCGCGGGACGCCGTTGGCGGGGCTTGCGGTGAAGGTCACCGACGGCTTCTTCCTGGTCGGTCTGTCCAACGTCGATTCCGATCGCGCCCGCAACCTTCAGCTCCTGAAGGAGCGCTCCTGGTTCGACGTGCCGCTGGTCTACGTCAACCAGCGCCGCGCCATCATCGCGATCGAAAAGGGCGCCCCCGGCGAACGCGCCTTCAACGAAGCGTTCGCGGCGTGGGGCGAATAGGGGCGTTTTCCACGCCCCTGACTTCCCTCTTGCTTCCCCTTGGCAGGCCAGCCGATGGCCGTTCTCCGACCTCAACACCCCGGGTTCCATCCCCCAAATGGGTGAGATCCGGCCCGGGTTCCGGCTGATCCGTAGTATTGCGGTAAAATAGAATCCGGGTTGCAACCCCCGGTTAGGGAAGTCGCCGTAGGATCGGGCGTTATTTGCGGACGCGTTCGACACCATTGCTTTCGATCAAACGACAACGCGCGGGATCAGTTTTCGAAACTGGTGTTCAATGCTTGTTCATTTTCTGACTGATGAGCCGACGAAAATTCCAGCGATCCGCGCGATCCTGGGGCCGGAACACGACATAGCGCCTCAGGTGCTGGGGACTGTCAGCACGTCCGCCATCTCGGACGGCGTCGTGATGATCGACGCCGACCTGCGCAAGGCCGCGCCCGTAGAACAGCTCAAGCTCGTCCTGGGCGACCTGCACGACGTCTCCGAAAAACTTTTCGTCGTCCAGAAGCACCTCCATCATATGGTTTCGCAGGCGTTCGCGCTCGGCGCGACGAGCGTGGTTTCACGCCCGAAGGAAATCGTTACCAAGCTGGCGGAGATCGAAGTCGCGCAAAAGGCGGCCCAAGCCAACTTGGCCAAATCTTTACCCGACAAGGCCTCCCACGAGATCACGCATAGTGCGGCGGTGTTCGGGTCCATGTTCACGGCGATACGGGACGGCAGGCCGTTCAAGCTGTCGGACGCCGAGGCCGCCACGTCGGAGATCATCAACGGCATCGAAAAAAACGGACTGACCTCGTGGCTCAACGACGTCCGCCGCTATCATGAAGGAACGTTCCAGCACTGCCTGCTGGTGACGGGCATCGCGGTCGGCTTCGCCGTGGCCATCAAGTTTTCCGCTGCCGACGTCAAGCGTCTCGGCCTCGCGGCGACCCTGCACGATATCGGCAAGGCGAATATCCCCTTGTCGATTCTCGACAAGCCCGGACGCCTCGATCCGGACGAAGAAAAAATCATGCGAACCCATCCGGTGATCGGATACGACATCCTGAAGGCCCAGCCGGAGTTCAGCGAGGAGATCCTGGATGGCGTGCGGCACCACCACGAATATCTGGATGGCTCCGGCTACCCCGATGGGCTGACGGCGCCCGAGATATCCGACCTCGTGCGATTGCTGACGATATCCGACATCTACGCTGCGCTGATCGAAGCGAGGCCCTACCGGGCGCCGATGATAGGGCCGGCCGCCTACAAGATCCTCGAGGGGATGGAAGGGAAGCTGGAAGGATCGCTGGTGAGGGCGTTCCGGAAGGTGGCCCTGGCGGCATGAGAATAGTTACGAAGTTGAGGTAAGGCTTCGGTCCTGACCACGCCGCAGGTCAATTTCAGTCGCCGCGAGCCGGACCTTTCGATGGAGCCCAACTAGTCATGCCTGCCGTATCGCCGGATCTGCGCGCAGAGTTGAACGGCGCCGAAAGGGAAGGACCCGAGCACGACGCCAAGATTCTGGGGCAGGTGACGAGCCTGTTCCTGTCGAATGTCGATCACCTCACTGATTCCCAGATCGCTGCCGTCGACGGCGTCCTTGCTCAACTGATCGGGCGGGTCGAGGCCGCAACGGTGGTCCATCTCAGCGAATCCCTGTCGACGCTGGATCGGGCGCCGCGCCAGACCGTTCGCTCGCTGGCATTTCACGACGACCCGCTGGTGGCCATGCCGGTCCTCAGAAACTCGAATTGTCTGTCGGACAAGGACCTGCTCGAAATCGCGAAATGCCGTGGCCAGCAGCATCTGCTGGCGATCTCGGACAGAAAGGCGCTCAACGAGACGCTGACCGATGCGTTGATGCGATTCGGCGACGTCAGCGTCTCCAACGCGCTGGCACGAAACGCGGGAGCGAAATTCTCCGAGTGCGGCTATGCCACGCTGGTCGGCCGCGCCGAGCGTGACGAAAGCCTCGCCGAAAAGCTCGGCCTTCGGCTGGACCTTCCAGGCAATCTGCTGCGCGAGTTGCTCGGCAAGGTCGCCGACGTGGTTCTGGCGCGGTTCCTCACGGCGCCGCGACCTGTCGTGCACGGGAAGCCGCAGATGCCGGCAGCGGCTGCGGCCGGACAGGGCGTGGCCAAGCCGAAGGCGGTCGACTATACCCAGGCACAAAGCGAGTGCGTCGCGCTCAATCGCTCCGGCAAGCTCGGTGATTCCACGGTGAACCGGTTTGCCGTGCGTGGCGAATACAACTATGTGGTGGCTGCGCTGGCGCTGAAGGCCGACGTCAAGTGCGAGGCCATTGCACCCTTGCTCGATGCCGACCGGATGTATGGACTGATCGTCGCGTGCAAGGCGGCGCGGGTGAGTTGGTCGACCACGACGATGATCGTGCGCAATCGGCCGAACTGCCCGCCGGCCACGCAACGCGAACTCGACCAGTGCGTGGCGATCTATGAATCCCTGCTGCTGTCGGTTGCGCAATGGACGATCCGCTTCGGCTCGGATCGAATTCTGGCGAAGAAGAACGAGCGGCCGGCAAACGCGCCGGCGTGAGGTTGAACCCGCCTCCTGACACGCGCCTTGCGCCACCGTGGTGGTGCGGCGCTGCCTGATTGCCCTCCGGCGTGAAGCAGTTGCCGACGCAACGCCTGCCGCCCGGAAATTTCACTCGATGCGACCCAAGGCAGGTGGCCCGCTTGAGCGTGGGCCAGCGGGATTTGCAATGGTGGCTCGCGAGGGTGCCGGTTTGAAACCCGGGTCGGATCTGGTTACAAGGGCGTGAGTTCCAATCGGATGGAGAGTCTGGTTTCTTGAAGCATCGGCTCACCCAGAGGTTGCCATGAAACGCTATCTG
>DATCXE010000759.1:0-4996 GCA_036565985.1 Bradyrhizobium sp. | reverse complement strand
TAGGCATCGCCCACCACCTCCACATTCATCACCTGCAATCCGCGCTCGACCAGCATGCCTCACCTCTGCCGTGACAGGGAGAAGAATGCGCGGGTGAGGAAAAGGTTCCATGTCCGGAAAACGGCCTGTTCCGGGCCGAATCACCGGCGCTCGGGCCGCCGCTATCACCCCGAAATCGGCAGTTCCATATCAGGGTCGAAGAAATGCAGGCCGCCGGGCATCAGATTCAGGTGCGTCAAAAACAAAACGCACCGGATCCGGAAAACCGGGGCCGATGCGTCTTGAGCAGGGCTTACTGCCTTGCCAGTTCATCGTCCGCTGATGGCTTGCCGGTCTTCTTGCCTGGCCGGCTTGGCCGCGGAAGAATGTTCTCAGAGCCGATACAGGATCTGGTCGGTCCAGAACCGCTCGAGGCGGTGCAGCGACTTGTTCAGCGTCGCGAACTCCTCGTTCGAGATGCCGCCGACCTGCTCCACCGTCTTGACGTGCTTCTGATAGAGCGTATCGACGATCTTGCGGATTTCCTGGCCCTGCGACGTCAGGCGGATGCGGACCGAGCGGCGATCGACGCGCGAGCGCTGATGATCGAGGAAGCCGAGTTCGACGAGCTTCTTGAGGTTATAGGAGACGTTGGAGCCGAGGTAGTAACCGCGCGTACGCAGTTCGCCCGCGGTCAGTTCCTTGTCGCCGATGTTGTAGAGCAACAGCGCCTGCACCGAGTTGATGTCGGCACGGCCACGGCGATCGAACTCGTCCTTGATGACGTCGAGCAGCCGGCGGTGCAGACGTTCCACCAACGTCAGCGCTTCCAGATAGAGCGGCTGGACCGGAGCTCCGGCAGAACGCTCAGCGGTTTCCACCGCCGTTGCAACGGCTTTGATCATGACACTTCCCCTGTAGTCGTTTTTCGACTTATTTCGACGAAACTTTGGTCCCGCCTGATAGCTTCAACTTAAGGGGGCGGTTTGAAGATCCGCTTAAATAAGAGAATAAAGAGATCATGAATTTAAGACAGTGAATCGTCGATTAAGCCCATGGACAAAGGGCTTTTCGCAACCTTTCATTGACGGTGGGAGGCCGATGTTCACGCTTCGTCTGTCTGTCCTGTCGCATTCCAAAACAGGTCCGGTCGAAATCGAAAGGCTCGCGTAACGGGTGTGGCGAAATCCGTACGGTGACTGAAACGTTACCGGAAAAATTAATTCAAATCTTTCGGGATCGCGTCGCGAACCCTGGCCGCCGAGAGTGAGTAACGGCGCAAACCAACGCCCTCCACGCTCACGCAAGAAAAGCCGGCCCGCCGTCGGTCGGCGAAAAGCCGACTGGCAAATAGGCCAAGAACCAGAAATTGGCCCCGACGGCGGTCCCACAGAAGCGGTCGCCGGGAAGAGTTCGGTGAAACGCGCGGTCTGTGATCGCGGCCTAGCAGAGCCGGCAAAGCTCGTCTTCTCACTGCGCGCATACCAACAGGCAAGTGAACCTTGCTGGCCGGATTGCGTTGAGCTGTCGCTGCGACGCCACAGCGAACGCCGGCCACCGCATCGCGTGACGCGAGCGGCCTGCTACGGTGGCCGTTCGCGCGCGGCCATCCACGCCAGCACGAGATAGGCCGCCAGCATCACCGCCTCGAGGCCCACGACCACGAGGCTGCCGCCATAGATGCCCGGAAACATCAGTTCGATCACCGCCATCGACACCACGGTCGTGAGCCACACCACGGCGCCCCACGGGGTCGCAAGCCACAGTCCGACCGCGGCGACGAGTTCGATCACGGCGAAATAGACGGTCGCGGTCTGCCAGGCCATCGACTGGTTCTCGAACGCTTCCTCCTCGCCGCCGATGAAGCCGGTCACCTGCGCCCAGTGGTAGAGGCCCTTCATGATCGAGATGACGGCCATGACGCGCAGAAACAGCACCAGCCGCCGCGTCCACAAATTGTCGTCCGGCTCGATACGCTCGGACGACATCGCCGCCACCGACATCGCACCGTCCCTCGCCTTGTCGCGCGCCGATGTGTCAGACATGGGAGTTGACCTGGGGGCGGACCCGGTCGCCGACCAGGGAATCGCGGCGCGGCGCGTGCTGGAATGTCGTCATGGCCGCACTCTTGGCCCGACCGGACGGTAAAATCAATTGCTGATGAGATGGATCAAGGCGCGGTGACGGGGCACCGCCAAGGTGCTAGAACTGGAACAAATCCAAATCCACCTCGCCGGCTCAGGAGTACCCATCACATGGCGATCAAATTCGGGCGTCCGATCGAAATGCGCGACGCGCCGCGGCGCCAGACCGCCCTCGCCTCGCATCCGCTCGACCTGATCACCCGCCCCCGGCGCAACCGCAAGGCGGAATGGGCGCGACGGCTGGTGCGGGAAAACGTGCTGACCACCGACGACCTGATCTGGCCGATGTTCGTGGTCGGCGGCCACGATGCGCGCACGCCGATAGCCTCGATGCCCGGCGTCGACCGGCTCACTGTCGATCAGGCGGTGCGCGATGCCGAACGCGCGATGAAGCTGAACATCCCCTGCATCGCGCTGTTCCCCTACACCGAACCGTCCCTGCGCGACGAGACCGGTTCCGAGGCGCTGAACCCGGATAATCTGGTCTGCCAGTCGGTGCGCGCGATCAAGAAGGAATTCCCCGACATCGGCGTGCTGTGCGACGTCGCGCTGGATCCCTTCACCAGCCACGGCCATGACGGGCTGATCGAGGACGGCAGGATCCTCAACGACGAAACGGTGGCGGTATTGGTGCGGCAGGCGCTGGTGCAGGCCGAAGCCGGCTGCGACGTCATCGCGCCCTCGGACATGATGGACGGCCGCGTCGGCGCAATCCGCGAGGCGCTGGACGAGGCCGGTTTCCTCGACGTGCAGATCATGGCCTATGCGGCGAAATATGCCTCGGCGTTCTACGGCCCGTTCCGCGACGCCATCGGCTCGGCGAAGACGCTGACCGGCGACAAGCGTACCTACCAGATGGACAGCGCCAATTCCGACGAAGCCTTGCGCGAGGTCGAACTCGACATCGCCGAGGGCGCGGACATGGTGATGGTCAAGCCCGGCATGCCCTATCTCGACATCATCCGCCGCGTGAAGGACAATTTCTCGATGCCGACCTTCGCCTACCAGGTGTCGGGCGAGTACGCGATGATCCAGGCTGCCGCCAACAACGGCTGGATCGACGGTGACCGCGCGATGATGGAAAGCCTGCTCGCCTTCAAGCGCGCCGGCGCCGACGGGATCTTGACGTATTTCGCGCCGAAGGCGGCGGAGAAGATCAAGGCGGGCGGATAGGCTACGCCCTGTCGTCGTCCCGGCGAACGCCGGGACCCATACCGCGTGATCTATCCATGGGTCGCGGTGGCCGACGCTCTACGTTGGCCAACCACCGTTGTGAGCCGTTGAAGCGAAGTCGTCTTGCCTCGTGCCCATTACGTGGGCAGCGGCGTATGGGTTCCTGCGTTCGCAAGGGACGACGGGATATTGTGCTCTCCGCGCCCCGAATATTGCGCGCTGTGATTGGTCGCAGGCTCTTGCGGCCACGCGGCCGGTTCCCATGTTTGCCTCGGGATATCAGGAGGACGGACGATGTCTTATAGCGGCTCTGGCAATGACGGCGGATGGCGGAATGATGGCGGAGTGCGTTCGCATGCGTTCGATCCCGATACGCAGCCGGAACTGTTTCGCAGCGTGCTGACGCGACGGGTCTTTGCGTTCCTGATCGACCTCGTCGTGCTCTCGGTCCCTGTCATCCTCGGCTACATCTTCATCTTCGTATTCGGGATTGTGACGCTCGGGCTCGGCTGGATGCTGTTCTGGCTGGCGTGGCCGGCAACGGTGGTGTGGGCCATCGTCTACTACGGCGCCTCGATCGGCGGGCCCCACTCGGCTACCATGGGCATGCGCGCGATGGACCTTGAGCTGCGCACCTGGTACGGCGCGCCCGGCTATTTCGTGCTCGGGGCAACCCATGCAGTATTGTTCTGGGTATCGATCTCGTTCCTGACGCCGCTGGTGCTGCTGATCGGCCTGCTCGACGGCCGCCGCCGGCTGTTGCACGACATCATCCTGGGAACCGTGGTCATCAACAGCTCGGTACGGACCCAGGTGACGCCTGCGGCGAGAACTTATTGACCCGCGGTAAACCAATTGACCGTTAAGCTCCGGAGCGCGAATGTAGTGTGATTGTTTCAGAGGCGTGACGACCTGACGTGACCCAGCATTCGCGTGACACCCCCCAGTTCTACCTGACGGCGCCGTCGCCCTGCCCGTATCTGCCGGGCCGGCACGAGCGCAAGGTGTTCACGCATCTGGTCGGCGACAAGGCCGGCGACCTCAACGACCTCCTGACCCATGGCGGCTTCCGCCGCAGCCAGTCGATCGCCTACCGCCCGGCCTGCGACCAGTGCCGCGCCTGCGTCTCGGTGCGCGTCGTCGCCAACGAGTTCCGCCCCTCGCGCAATTTCAAGAAGGTTCTGGCGCGCAACGCCGACATCGTCGGCGAGCAGCGCAGCGCGGTGCCGACATCCGAGCAGTATTCGGTGTTCCGCGCCTATCTCGACAAGCGGCACCGCCACGGCGGCATGGCCGACATGACGGTGCTCGACTACGCCATGATGGTGGAAGACAGCCACGTCGAGACCCGCATCATCGAATACCGCAAGCGCGGCGTCGATACCGGCATCACGGGACGCGGCGAGGAGCTGATCGCCGTCGCCCTGACCGACGTGCTCAGCGACGGGCTGTCGATGGTGTACTCGTTCTTCGAGCCGTCGGAGCACAGCCGCTCGCTCGGCACCTTCATGATCCTCGATCACATCACCCGCGCGCGCAGGCTGGGATTGCCTTACGTCTATCTCGGCTACTGGATCGAAGGCTCCAAGAAGATGGACTACAAGGGCCGCTTCCTGCCGCAGCAGCGGCTGGCGCCATCAGGCTGGCTGCGGATCGATGCGACAGGCGAAGTGCCGTCCGAACCGCAGGATTAGGCGTAG
>DATCXE010000160.1:0-2954 GCA_036565985.1 Bradyrhizobium sp. | reverse complement strand
GCTGACGCGCCGTCACCGACGCAAATCAGGGCCCGGGCCTTTCGCGATATCGGTTTCCTCTCGGTATCGACGGCGTTCGCACTGGTACTGTTCGCGCAGGTCGGCTTCATCGTCCACCTGATCTCGTTCCTGGATACGGTGATCGGGCGTGAGCGCGCGGCAATTGCGGTGGCGTTGCTGACGGCGATGGCGGTGGTCGGCCGTGTCCTGTTCTCGTTCGTGATCGACCGGTTGAACCAGCGGCTGGCGTCGTCGCTGTCGTTCGTCAGCCAGGCGGTGGCGCTGTTCGTCGTCATCAATATCCATAATGACTACGCGCTGATCGCGGCCTGTGCACTGTTCGGCTTCTCGGTCGGCAATCTGATCACGCTGCCGGCGCTGATCGTGCAGCGCGAGTTCGATCCGCGTTCGTTTGGTGTGCTGGTCAGCCTGATCACGGCGATCAACCAGATCACCTACGCGTTCGGCCCCGGCGTGATCGGACTGCTGCGCGATCTGTCGGGTGGTTATGCGCTGCCGTTCTACGGCTGCATCATGCTCGAACTGATAGCCGCCGTGCTAATCATGATTCGCGGGCGGCACCCGTCATTGCGAGCGTAGCGAAGCAATCCATGCTGCCCGCAGGAAGTATGGATTGCTTCGTCGCTTCGCTCCTCGCAATGGCGGTGAGGGCTACACTTCCCGCTGCCGCAACAGATCGTCGAGATCCAGCCGCTTCGTGAACATCGCGAGCGATCCGTCCGGCGCGCGTGGCCACTCCTCCTTTGGCCGATCGCGATAGAGCTCCACCCCATTCTCGTCGGGGTCGCGCAGGTAAAGCGCTTCGCTGACGCCATGGTCGCTGGCGCCGTCCAACTGAATGCCGGCCTGGATCACGCGATGGAGCGCATCCGCCAGCGCCGCACGCGTGGGGTAGAGAATGGCGGTGTGGAACAGTCCGGTCGTACCGGGAGGAGGCGGATGGCCGCCTTTGCTCTCCCAGGTGTTGAGCCCGATGTGATGGTGATAGCCGCCGGCCGAAATGAAGGCCGCCCCGGAATCCATCCGCTGCATCACCTCGAATCCGAGAACGCCGCAATAGAACTCCAGCGCGCGATCGAGATCGGCGACCTTGAGATGGACATGCCCGATTCTGGTGCCGGCAATGACGGGTGGGTTTTGGGGCATGCGTCTTCTCCGCTGTGGAAAGTATCCGTGCCCCGGATGCTGCGCAACGCGTCCGGGATCGCGCTTTGCGCGACTCCGGCGGTGCGCTGCCAGGCCGGGGCCTGCGTTGCTCGCCGGCATGGGTCCCGGCTCTGCGGAGCAGCGCCAAAGAAGCGCTGCACCGCGTCCGGGACACGTAGGTGGAGATGTTCGTTATGCAAGATCGGACACTTCCCCATCCGGCAGCCCGAACTCGAACGTGTTCAGCGTCATCGACACCATCGTGTAGTAGCCGCACAGCCCGATCACCTCGACGATCCCGCGTTCGGTGAGCACCTTCACGGCCTCGTCGTAAAGCGGCTTCGAGACGCCCTTGCCCTCATGCAGCGACTTGGCGACGTCGTAGATCATCCTGCCCTTGGGGTCGTCGAAAGTTGGCGTACGGCGGTCGCGGATGTCATCGATGATTTTGGGGTCCATGCCGCCCTTCAGCGCCAGCCGCTTGTGCGCATACCATTCATAGTGCGAGGTCCAGTGCCGCGCGGTGACGAGGATTGCGATCTCCGAAAGCTTGGCGGGGAAGATCGTGTTGAAACGAAGCTGCTCGCCCAGGCGCGTGGCGTGCCGCGCCATCTCGGGGCTGTTGAGCCAGGCCATCATCGGCGCCGGCGGGGCGCCGCGCTTGCCGGCGATGGCCTCATCATAGGTTTCTTTTTGCTCGGCACTCATTTCGCCAGGCGAAAGCAACTTCAGCCGCATGCCCGTTTCCTCTTGTTTTTCAATAGTTACCGCTCTGCGCATACACCTGATCGGTCGTCGTGACCACCATCGGCGCCGCATGGGCTGATGACAGACATATGTTGAATTCCGCGATGCGAAGGCTAAGGTCGATCCAAACATTCCCACATGGAAACGCCATCATGTCCGATCTGGAAACATTCCGCCATGAGACCCGCACCTGGCTGGAGGCGAATTGCCCGCCGGAAATGCGGCGGCCGATGAGTTCGGAGGGCGATACGTTCTGGGGCGGCCGCAACACCAAATTCTCGTCCGAGCCGCAGCGTCTCTGGTTCGAGCGGATGCGCGACAAGGGCTGGACCGTGCCGGACTGGCCGAAGGAATACGGCGGCGGAGGGCTGGATGCGGCCCAGCACAAGGTGCTGCGCGAGGAGATGGCGGCGATGGGCGCGCGCCCCCCGCTGTCGAGCTTTGGCATCTGGATGCTTGGCCCGGCGCTCCTGAAATACGGCAACGAGGCGCAGAAGAAGGAACACCTGCCGAAGATTGCCGCCGGCCTGATCCGCTGGTGCCAGGGCTATTCCGAGCCGAACGCCGGATCGGACCTCGCCTCGCTGCAGACCCGCGCCGAGAGCGACGGCGACGACTACATCATCAACGGCCAGAAGATATGGACCTCGTATGCGAACTACGCCGACTGGATCTTCTGCCTGGTGCGCACCGATCCCACGGCGAAGAAGCATGACGGCATCAGCTTCATCCTGTTCGACATGGCCTCGAAGGGCGTGTCGACGAAGCCGATCCTTTTGATCTCGGGCTATTCGCCGTTCTGCGAAACCTTCTTCGACAATGTGCGCGTGCCGAAATCGCATGTGGTGGGCGCCGTCAACCGCGGCTGGGACGTGGCGAAATACCTGCTGCAGCACGAACGCGCGATGATTTCGGGCATGGGTGAGCGCGGCGTCGGCCGCCCACTCGGCCAGGTCGCCGCGGATACCGCCGGCACCGATGGGCAGGGCCGGCTGGACGATGCGATGCTGCGCAGCCAGATCTCGACCTTCGAGATCGAC
>DATCXE010000720.1:0-2735 GCA_036565985.1 Bradyrhizobium sp. | reverse complement strand
CGAAAATGCAAACCTCGGGCAAAACCTGTCGCGAGATCGCGAAGCCATACTCAGTTGTCATCCCCGCGCAGGCGGGGATCCAGTATTCCAGAGACAGTAGTGATTGAACCGAGAAGCCGCAGCGTACTTGATCCCCGCCTTCGCGGGGATGACAGTCTCTGGGTGGCGGGGAGTTCTGAATTGCGTCGGCGCGGTCGCAATGACAGGCTAAGAGTGCCTCATCCCAACTCCGAACAAAAAGTAAAAAGGAAACCCCATGCTCACGCTTCATCACCTCAACGACTCCCGCTCGCAGCGGATCCTCTGGCTGCTGGAGGAACTCGGCACGCCCTACGAGATGAAGCGCTACCAGCGCAATGCCGAGACCCGGCTGGCGCCGCCGGAGCTGAAGAAGATCCATCCGCTCGGCAAGTCGCCCGTCATCACCGACGGCGACACCACGATCGCGGAATCCGCGGCCATCGTCGATTACATCATTCGCCGCTACGGACAAGAAAAAGGCAAACCCGCGATGATGCCGGCACTGGGAAGCGCGGACTACGAGGCCTATAACGAGTGGCTGCATTATTCCGAGGGCTCGGCGATGCTCCCGCTGATGCTGAACCTCTACGTGTCGAGGCTGAAGGAGGCGGGCGCGCCGCTGCACCCGCGCATCGACAGCGAACTCGCCAACCATCTGGGCTTCGTCGACGGCGCGCTGAAGGGCCGCGACTTCTTTGTCGGCCAGTCGCTGACCGGCGCGGATATCCAGATGAGTTTTGTCGGCGAGATGGCCAAGGTGTTCGGCAAGCTCGCCCCGTATCCGAACCTCGCCGGCTGGCTTTCGCGCATGCACGCCCGGCCGGCGTTCAAGCGGTCGGTGGAGAAGGGCGGGGCGTACCGGTTTGCGTGAGGGGGCAGTCATTCCGGGGCGCGAAGCGAACCCGGAATCTCGAGATTCCGGGTTCGATGCTTCGCATCGCCCCGGAATGACGACGGATTGGAACAGGCCGGGGCGACGGCGGAGGGCGGGGCCACCCCCTTCCTCCCCACCATATCTTGCATAAATATCAACCCGATACCGCAAGTGCTTGGCCAATTCCGGGCGATGTGGTATCCCGCAGGAACTTCTTTCGACCGCCACACCAGACCCGCCCGCCTTGCCCCCAAGGGCTTGCGGCGGTGGAGATATTTCGACCCATGACCTCCTCCTCCAGCGCCAAAACCGCCTCCGCGCCCGAGTCGTTCTTCACGGCGACCCTTGCCGAGGCCGATCCGGAAATCGCCGCCGCGATCAAGGGTGAACTTGGCCGTCAGCGCCATGAAGTCGAGCTGATCGCGTCGGAAAACATCGTCAGCCGTGCCGTGCTGGAAGCGCAGGGTTCGGTGATGACCAACAAATATGCGGAAGGCTATCCGGGCAATCGCTATTACGGCGGCTGCGAGTGGGTCGATGTCGCCGAGACGCTGGCGATCGAGCGCGCCAAAAAGCTGTTCGGCGCGCAGTTCGCGAACGTGCAGCCGAATTCCGGCAGCCAGATGAACCAGGCCACGTTCCTGGCGCTGCTGGAGCCGGGCGATACCTTCATGGGCCTCGACCTCGCCGCCGGCGGCCATCTGACCCACGGCTCGCCCGTCAACATGTCCGGCAAGTGGTTCAAGGCGTCGCACTACACCGTGCGCCGCGAGGACCAGATCATCGACATGGACGAGGTGGCGAAGCAGGCCGAGCAGGTGCGCCCGAAACTCATCATCGCCGGCGGATCGGCCTATTCGCGTGCCTGGGACTTCAAGCGCTTCCGCGAGATCGCCGACTCTGTCGGCGCCTATCTGCTGGTCGACATGGCGCATTTCGCCGGTCTCGTCGCCGGCGGCGTCCATGCCTCGCCGGTGCCGCACGCGCACGTCACCACCACGACCACGCATAAATCGTTGCGCGGCCCGCGCGGCGGCCTGATCCTGTGCAATGACGAGGCAATCGCCAAGAAGCTGAACTCGGCGATCTTCCCCGGCCTGCAGGGCGGCCCGCTGATGCATGTGATCGCCGCCAAGGCGGTTGCCTTCGGCGAGGCGCTGCGTCCGGATTTCAAGATCTACGCGAAGAACGTGGTCGAGAACGCCAAGGCACTGGCCGAGACGCTGCGTGGCCATGGCTTCGACATCGTATCGGGCGGCACCGACAACCATTTGATGCTCGTCGACCTGCGTCCCAAGGGCCTGAAGGGCAACGTCTCCGAAAAGGCGCTGGTGCGCGCCGCGATCACCTGCAACAAGAACGGCATTCCCTTCGATCCCGAAAAGCCCTTCGTCACCTCGGGGCTTCGCCTTGGCACACCGGCGGCGACCACGCGCGGCTTCGGCGTTGCCGAGTTCCAGCAGGTCGGCGGCATGATCGCCGAAGTGCTCAACGCGCTGGCGCAATCGGCCGACGGCAAGGCGCCGCTGGTCGAAGCCGCCATCAAGGAACGCGTGAAGGCACTCACCGACCGCTTCCCGATTTATCAGTAAAGGTTGGTTGGATGCGCTGTCCCAGCTGCAACAGTCTCGATACGCAGGTGAAGGACTCGCGTCCGACCGAGGATTCGGCCGTGATCCGGCGGCGGCGGGTGTGCATCGCCTGTAACTTTCGTTTCACGACCTTCGAGCGGGTGCAGTTGCGCGAACTGACCGTGATCAAGCGCAATGGTCGCCGGGTACCGTTCGACCGCGACAAGCTGGTCCGCTCGCTGCAGATCAGCCTGCGCAAGCGGCCGGTC
>DATCXE010000714.1:0-11781 GCA_036565985.1 Bradyrhizobium sp. | reverse complement strand
GTCCCGCATTTCAAGTTCGTGAAGGTCTGGGAAACCATCTACCCTACCCGGCACAATCTCTATTTCGTGGCTTCGCAGACCCCGGTCGACGTGTTCGCATAGGGCGGGCGCCAATGCTCGAGCAGCCTTGTGCCTGACTGTCCCTCGCACGAGCATCGTCCTATGATGCCGCGGCCCCGACAGCTTTTGCGACAACACATGCGCGACTACACGTTCAAGGAGAAGGCCAAAATCACCGCCGGCGCTGTTGCCGCGCTGGTCATCGTGGCATGGCTTGCCGTCGTTGCGCTGGGCATCCTGTCATCCGGCTAGGAGAACATATGGCGATACCTCGGGAACTTTGTTCTATTCCGGAGAACAACGCTTCAAGGCAAGGCTCGAAGACAAGGCTCGCAAGTTGATGGCTAACGATCTTTCCCGCGTGGATGGTGCTCGTGTCGTTGCCGACCTCAATGCGCTTCGCAAAATCGGCGCCTACAAGACCGGCGTTCACAAGCCGACGTTCTCGGAACCTCATGTGCGCTCGCTCGAGTGGCTGACGCAGCGGTTCCCGGAGGCGGGCCTCGCAGGCGAAATCGACGGCATCGGCAACGTCATCGGAACCAGTGCGAAGCCCGGGCCGAAACTGCTGGCGGGCTCGCATCTGGAAAGCCAGAACTATGCGGGCTGGCTCGATGGACCGCTGGGCGTGGTCTATGCGCTCGAAGCCGCCCGCGTCATCAATCCGGATCCGGGCATTCGTGGCGCGGTCGAGGTCGCGGCATGGTGCGACGAGGAAGGCCATTTCGGCAGTTTTCTCGGCAGCCGGTCCTATGTCGGCGCCGTCACCGAAGCGGATATCGACGCAGCCCGGGACCGCAACAACGGCAGGACCATGCGTGAGGCGCTGCGCGAGGTCGGCCTTGCCGGCAGGCCGCGCGTCACGGCCGAACGCGGCCGGCACATCGGATATCTCGAAGCCCATATCGAGCAGGGCGAGAGGCTCGAAAGCAGTGCGCTGAAGATCGGCATCGTCACCTCCATCGTTGGCATCTGGCAATACCGCATCACCTTCACCGGCGAGCAGAACCATGCAGGCACGACGCGGATGGCCGTGCGCCGCGATGCAGGCCTCGCGCTCGCGAGGTTCTGCGTCGCGATCGACGATCGCTTTCCCGCCGTCTGCGGTCCGCGCACGGTGTGGACCACCGGCCGCATCGTGCTCGATCCGGGTGCGCCGAGCATCATCCCGGGCAGTGCCGAAATGCTGTTCCAGATCCGCGACGACGACCCGGCCGTGATCGCGCGGCTCGAGGCGCTTCTTCACGGCATGGCCGCGGAGGTCACCGCCCAGGGCCCTTGCAGCGTCGCGGTCGAGCGTATCCGCACCGGCGCACCCGCGATGATGGATGCATCGATCCAGCAGGCCATCGAGACCGCCAGCGCAAGCCTCGCCGGCGGCAGGTCGCTCCGCATGCCGAGCGGCGCCGGCCACGACGCCCAGATCCTTTCCACCATCATGCCTGCCGGCATGCTGTTCGTGCCCTCGATCGGCGGCATCAGCCATCACTGGAGCGAGAACACCGACGATGCCGACATCGTCACCGGGGCACAGGTCTTCGTCGAAGCGTGCCGGCGCCTGCTGGCGCAATGAGGGGGCGGCGATCTCCGGTGATATGACCCTGGCCTGAACAGGTACCTTGGACGGGCGAACGCGCCTCTGATATGCGATCGGGCCGGCCACGCGGCAAAGGTGCGGAAGTGCGGACCGGTTTGGCGACAACGGGTCGCGTAAGGCCTTGTTGCAAATGACTGAATTTGCGGCCATTTTCGTTCAGACGAGGTAAAGCTCCCGGCATGTTGCTGCTCCAGGCCCTCCCGACATCTATCGGCGTTGCCGCCATCGCACCTGCGTTGCTGTTGCTGTGGCTCGTCATCGCCGCTGATGAGCGCCCCGGTCCGCCCGCGCGGGTGTGGCTCGCCTTCCTGCTCGGGGCCGCCAGCATTTCGCTTCTGGGAATTGCGCGCGCCCCCTTTGCCGCAATTCTCGCCGTGCCGGGAAACCCGTGGATGACGCAGGGCCTGCGTTCGGTCTTCGGGGTCGCAGCGCCCGAAGAGATCGTGAAAATTCTCGTCATCGTCGTCGTGTCGATGCGCCGCCGCAACCTCGCCGACCCGATGGACACCGTGATCTACGGCGCCGCCGCCGGCCTCGGCTTCGCGGCATACGAAAATCTCGCCTATCTCGTGCAGCATTCCGACATGTGGCGGTCGCTGGCCGCCCTGCGCAGCGTGTTGACCGTGCCGTTTCACGGCGCGCTCGGCATCATCGCGGGCGCCTATATCGCGATCGCACGCGCCGGCACGGCGCTCGGCGCCAACCGGCATCACCGCGACTGGTCGCGCTACTCGAGCTGGGCGCTGGCATTGTTCGCGCCGATCGCATTGCATGCGGCGTTCGATTTTCCGTTGCTGACTCTGCAGAAGCATCCCGACCTCGGATCGGGGACCAGAATGCTGCTCGGAACGGCGAGCCTGCTGATCGGATTCAGTTCGATCGGATTTGCCATCCGGCTGGTACGGCGCGTCGGCCGGCATCATGCGCCGCGCACCGAGATCGCGCGGGAACGGCTGAGCCAGTTGCGCCGGATGTGGGCCTTGCTTGTCGTCGGCGGCGGCGCAAGCTTTGTCGGCATGGCCTTCGTGCTGACTTCGCTGCACCACTGGTTCGTTCACCCCGAGCGCCAGGCTTCGCTGCTTCTCGTTCCGCTCGGCTTGACGTCGATCCTGATCGGCTTCGCGCTGCTGCTCGCCACCTCGGCCGTCTACGTTTTCGGCCGCAACAAGATCCGGACATCGTCGGACGGATTTTCGTCTGCACCCGAACCAGGCTGAATTTCCTTCATCCGTCGTTGATTTCGCTCAACGCGATCGAACAACAAATTTCACCCCCAAAATCCGCACCGACTTATACTGTTGCTCCATTCGACGCGGCAGGCATCGGGAGCTTCCAGTGACCCTTCCCCAGGATTCCGGCGACGACATCACCAAACTGCAGTCCGACATGAGAGCCGCGGTGAAGGCGCATTGGAAAGCCTTCCTGTTCGAAGGCATCGTGCTCGCCGTTCTCGGCCTGGCTGCGATGATCGTGCCGCCGCTGGCGAGCCTTGCCGTCACGATATTCATCGGCTGGATGTTCCTGATCAGCGGCATCGCCGGACTGTTCGTCACGTACTGGGCGCGGCAGATGCCGGGTTTCTGGTGGTCGCTGTTCTCGGCGGCGCTCGCCGTCCTCGCCGGCGGCATCCTGCTGGCAAAGCCGGCACAGGGCGTCCTCACGCTCACCATCGTCGTCGGCGCCTATTTTCTGGCCGAGGGCGTCGTCACCATCATGTACGCGCTCGAGCACCGCCGGGAACTGTCGGCGCGGTGGTCGTGGCTATTGATATCCGGCCTGATGGACATCCTGATTTCCTTCCTGATCATCTCCGGCCTGCCCGGTTCGGCCGAATGGGCGATCGGCCTCCTGGTCGGGATCAACCTCGTGCTCGGCGGCGCCTCGCTGGTCGGCATGGCGCTCGCCGCGCGCAAATAGGGGGATGACAACAACGAATGCGTGGGCTATAGAGCCCGCCATGATCAACGTCGCCGCCAGCAACTATTGGTATTTTAGCTTCGACAGCTCGCTGGCGGTGGGAGGATCGCGCTCAATCTGACGAATTGAAGCCAGGAAGTCCGAACAGCCGCCAGACCTGGCGGCTTTTTATTTGGCCGGCAGGTTCCCAACGAACAGGAGCCAAAGCCGTGTTGAGCACCACCGACGACCTTCGAATTCTCGAACTGAAAGAGCTGAGTACGCCGCAGGAAGTCATGCGCGAGATACCGCGCACGCTGACCGCGACGCGCATCGTGATGGCGGCAAGGAATGCCATCCACGCCATCCTGAACGGGACCGACGACCGCCTGCTGGTCGTGGTCGGCCCCTGCTCGGTCCACGATCCCGTCGCCGCGGTAGCATACGCCGAGCGCCTTGCCGCCTTGCGCGAGCAGCTTGCCGACCGCCTCGAGATCGTGATGCGCGTCTATTTCGAGAAGCCCCGCACGACGGTCGGATGGAAGGGGCTGATCAACGATCCCGATCTCGACGGTTCATTCGACATCAACAAGGGGCTGCGGCTTGCCCGCAACGTGCTCTCCGCGGTCAACAATCTCGGACTGCCGGCCGGCACCGAATTCCTCGACATGACGACGCCGCAATACATCGCCGACCTGGTGGCGTGGGCGGCGATCGGCGCACGCACCACCGAGAGCCAGATCCATCGCGAACTCGCCTCCGGGCTCTCCTGTCCGGTCGGCTTCAAGAACGGCACCGACGGCAATGTGCGCATCGCCGCCGACGCGGTGAAGTCGGCCACGCATCCCCATCATTTCATGGCGGTGACCAAGGGCGGACGCTCGGCGATTGCAGCGACGACCGGCAACGAGGACTGCCACATCATCCTGCGTGGCGGCAACAAGCCGAACTACGACCGCGAAAGCGTCGACGCCGCTGCGCTGGAACTTTCCCGTGCCGGTGTGGCGCCGCGGATCATGATCGACACCAGCCACGCCAACAGTTCGAAGAAGCCGGAAAACCAGCCGCTGGTCGTTGCCGATATCGCGCAGCAGATATCCGGCGGCGAACAGCGCATCACCGGCGTGATGATCGAGAGCAATCTCGTGGCCGGCCGCCAGGATGTGGTGCCGGGCAAGCCGCTGACCTACGGGCAGAGCATCACCGACGGCTGCATCGATTGGGAAACGACGGTATCGGCATTGAGTATCCTCGCGGATGCGGTCACCGCGAGACGCAAGGTACGGAGCCGGGAGTTTCGCGAACGTTCGGCATAGCGCCGGACAGGCGATGGCGACGCAGGGCACGCAATCGGCGCGCCCTGCTCCGGTTTGATTGAGGTTGCAACCACGCACCGGAAAATCGATCAACCTGTGGCGCAGGTCACATGGAGGATTCGCATCTCGCAATACGGAACGCGACTGCAAAGGCGCGCAGAGTTATCTTCCAACCGTCACACCGGCGGTTGAGCGCAAGGCGTCCCTGACGCTGGTGGCCTTCATGTCATCGAGCACCTGCCGCGTCAGCACGGTGGTTTGCCCGGGGATGTTGAGGATCGGCTGGCTCGCCCGCGGCGACGAAAGCCGATTGGCCTTATACGGCGCCGCCGGATCGACAAGGGAATGACGGTCGGCGGCAAGGGCTCCGCCCGAAAAACAGACCGCAACAACCGCGACCGTTCGCAACATTCTGGCGGACATGCGAGCCTCCCATGCCGGCGCAATCAGCCTAGCAGCCGCGGCAGATGCTCTTGATCTTGCGGTCGAGGGCGGCGTTTTCCTTGCTCAGCGGATCGTTCGGATCGACCTGCTCCTTGGTGTTGCCGGGAGGAAGGTCGCTCGGGCGCGGCTGCCGGTGACCGACCGGCGCCTGTATCACCCCGCCGCCCGAATTCTTCGAAACGGACGACGACCCCTGAGCAAACGCATCCGGGCCGCCGATCAGAACCACCAGCGCTATCGAAAGGATCAGTTTCCGCATCTTGGTTCTCCCGTTCTTCCGTCTGTTATGTTCCCTCTACCGCGCCGGAACTTCGATCGTTCCGCAATTGCGGCGTCCCTGGGCGGCACAATCCTGCGCCTTTCGTACATCGGCCATGGTGCCCAGCAACCAGATTCCCGCTGCCACCAGCACCACGAAGAAGCCGAGCATCACCGCGTTTTCGATCGCCCGATTGCCCGAATCTTCCGGCGGCTCTGGTTCCCCCTCGCCTTCCGTCATCGCCGGCTCACGGCTTTGGCGGATAGAGATGAACGTCGCCGCAATAGTCTACGATACGATATCGCGATTCCGAAGATAGTTCACATTCCGCGGAATTTGCATGCGACAAATAATTCGGGCCAACCGGCGCCTTCCCGTGCCCCCCGGGAATATCGAGGACATAATCGGGCTGGCACAGGCCGGAAACGCGTCCCCGCAAGCTCCGCATCAGTTCCTGGCCTTGCGCAATCGTGGTGCGCAGATGCGCCGTGCCCGGCGCGAGATCGCCATGATGCAGGTAATAGGGCTTGATCCGGCATTCGACGAAGGCCCGCATCAAGGCTTCCAGCACGGAGGCGTCGTCATTGACGCCGCGCAGCAGCACCGACTGGCTCACCAGCGGAATGCCGGCATCCGTCAGCCGCGCGCAGGCGGCGCGGGCCTCGCGCGCCAGTTCGCGCGGATGGTTGGCGTGAACGGCGACCCAGGTCGTCGCGCCCGCAACGCGCAGCGCGCTGACCATGTCGCCGTCGATGCGTGCGGGCGCTGCGACCGGGACACGCGTGTGGAGGCGAATGATCTTGACGTGCTCGATGGCCGCCAGATCGGCCATGATCTCGGCCAGCCGCCGCGGCGACAGCATCAGGGGGTCGCCGCCGGTGAGGATGACCTCCCAGATTTCGCCGTGCGCACGGATATAGTTCAGCGCATCGCGATAGGCGGATTCCGACAGCGCCGTCGCCTTGCCCGGCCCGACCATTTCGCGGCGAAAGCAGAACCTGCAATATACTGCGCAAACGTGCACCAGCTTGAACAGCACCCGGTCCGGATAGCGGTGCACGATGCCGGGGACCGGCGAATGCGCGTCGTCGCCGATCGGATCGGCGTTCTCGCCCGATGTATTCACCAGTTCCAGCGCGCTCGGAATGAATTGCCGTGCAATCGGGTCGGCGGCGTCTTCGCGCTCGATCAGGTCGGCAATCTCGGGCGTGACGGCAATGGCATAGCGCGCTGCGACCCGTTCGAGGTCGGCAAGATCGGCCGCGGGCGCAAGCCCGCGCTCGATCAGTTCGGCCGGTTGCCGCAGCGTTGCCGCCAATTTCGGATCGATCCTGTTCATGCCTCTGTTCACGTCTCTCCTGCCGGTGGCGTCCACACCACCTGATCCACCCGTAGCGCGCCGCTCGCCAGCATCACCAGCCGATCGAAGCCGAGCGCCACGCCGCTCGACGGCGGCATCGCCGCGACGGCTGCGAGAAATTCCTCATCGAGCGGATAGCGTTCGCCATAGCGGCGCTCCTTCTCATCCATCGCCGCAGTGAAACGGCGGCGCTGCTCGGCCGCATCGGTCAATTCGCCAAAGCCGTTGGCGAGTTCGACGCCGCAGGCGTAGATCTCGAACCGTTCGGCGACGCGCGGATCGGACGCCTTGGTGCGCGCCAGCGCGGCTTCCGGTGCCGGATATTCGAACAGCACAGTCAAACGTCCCGATCCCAGATTCGGTTCGATGTGCTCGACCAGCACCTTGCTGAAAATATCCGACCAGGTGTCGTCAGCGGTTATTCGAACCCGCGCACTTGCGGCCGCCGCAAGCGCCGCGCGGTCTCCCTCGCCATCCCTGATGGTGGCCAGGAGATCGATCCCGGCAAAGCGCTCGAACGCTGCAGCCACCGTCAACAGTTCCGGCTCGGCGAACGGATCGGCCGTTCTGCCGCGAAATGCGAACCGCCCGATCCCGGTCGCCTGCGCCGCGTGCGCGATCACGACGACGCTGTCGGCCATGACGGCGTCGTAGCTTGCATCCGCGCGATACCATTCCAGCATGGTGAACTCGGGCAGATGCAGGTCGCCGCGCTCGCGGTCGCGGAACACGCGCGCAAACTCGAATATCCTGGCCTCGCCGGCGGCGAGCAATTTCTTGGCGGCGAATTCCGGCGAGGTCCGCAAGTATCGCGTCGCGCGCGTGCCGTCGACGCCGATGATTTCGGTGCGAGGCGCGTGCAAATGCGTCTCGTTGCCCGGCGAGACCTGGAGGATGGCTGTCTCGACCTCGGCGAAACCCTGCTCCTCGAACCAGGCCCGGACCGCCCTGTTGATCGCAGCCCTCGCCATCAGGAACGGCTTGCGATCGGCGTGCCGCGTCGCTGCCCACCATGGCGACGGCTGGTCAGGACCGGCCATCAACAACGGTTCCGAACCGGCTGCCGCGGAGCGCCAGCCAGCGAGCCCATGAACGAATTCGGAAAATCGGCCAATACCATTGATATCATTCGGCTTTCTTTGCACCGATACAGCAAGCCGCAGGAAGCCGCAAGATTCCGCTGGAGGTGCGTCATTTCATGTCGAAAGACACCCGGCTTGTCCATGCGAATACGGGCGCACCTCCCTGTATCTGTTGAGCTTCGCGAGTTGCTTGAAGTCTCGCTTCAACGCCCTCGCTATCGGCTGGTGCGACCTTCAACGGCGCTGCCGGAGACTCTCATAAGCCACTGCGCGATCAGGTGATTCATGCCCTCCGGCGATCCGCCCGAAATGGCGGTAAAACGCTGGCATCGACGGTCAAAATCAGTATGTTGCAGCCCGAAACCGCCCTATTGGCTGCATGGACACCCGCGTCCGGATTGGCCGAAGGCCAGAAATTCAGGAAAACAGCTTTGAAAGTTATCGCCAGTTCTATCCGCAAGGGTAACATCATCGAACAGGACGGCAGGCTTTACGTCGTTCTGACCGCCGAAAACATCCATCCCGGCAAGGGAACCCCGGTCAGCCAGATCGAAATGCGTCGCATCGGCGACGGCGTGAAGATTTCGGAACGCTACAAGACCACCGACCAGGTCGAGAAGGCGACCGTCGAGGATCACAATTTCAATTATCTCTATGAGGATGCCGACGGTTTTCATTTCATGAACGCCGAGACCTACGATCAGGTCCAGGTCTCCAAGGAGATCGTAGGATCGGCAGCGCCCTATCTGCAGGAAAACATGACCGTGAAGCTCTCGCTTCACGACATGAACCCGGTGGCGATCCAGTTGCCCCAGCGCGCGACGCTGGAAGTAGTGGAAACCGAGCCGGTCACCAAAGGTCAGACCGCGTCTTCCTCCTACAAGCCTGCTATCCTTTCCAACGGTGTGCGCACCGCGGTGCCGCCGCATGTCGGAACCGGAACACGGATCGTGGTGATGACCGAGGACGGCTCCTACGTCGAGCGTGCCAAGGATTAAGCTGGCGCACTGGATTGCGGGGAGCCCGTCAGGGGGCGATGCATTGGGCAAAACGGCTGCCACCTTGCTCTCGCGCTGGTTGACAGTCCTTTGTTTGCTTTCCGCGACGCCGACCGGCGCTTCCGCGGAAGCGTTCAGAACGCCTTCGGTTTCGGCAATCGCTGTGGAGTGGCGCGAGGCGCTCGACCAGCTTCGTTCCGAGATCGGCACAGTGCCGGCGATCGCCTCCCGATTCACGTTCGCCGGCCAGCGGCGAGTGCCCTCGTGGGACCCGCGTTCGACGCCTGCGCTGGTGCAATTGAACGCGATCACGTCGCCGGTTTTTGCCGGCATCGGACGCAGCCCGATTCCGGTACTGTTGCCGTTCGATACCGCGGGCTATCTCGAAGCCGGCGCGGACGGGGCGTCCGACAGTGAGTCGGTGTTGCCCCATCAGGCCGACTTCCGCGCGGACCTGTTTCACGCCGGCCCTTCCGGTTACGACGCGGTGTTTTCGCTGGATCCCGACGCGGGTGACGGATTGCCGTCGCGGAGGTTCGTCAGGCCGGTCGAGGTGCAGATCACGGGTTCGAACCTGATCTACGATCTCGCCGACCCGCGCGGCGGCAAGGGTGCGCCGGTCAAGGCGCTCGCGACGCAATTTCCGGACATGCGCCGCTTCATCCGCGAAGGTTATGTCCGTTACGCCTTCACCCGCTTTGGCGTCCCCTATGTGGTGTCGATCCAGTGCCTGGACTCGGTGCCGCGTCCGCGCCGGCTGGCCTGCCGGGAGGCTTATCCCATCGCGGAGCGTTTCCTGAAGGCGCTGCGCATCGCCGGCGGACTGCCGGCGCGGCCGCGCCACGATATCTCATCCGAGATCGCCGAACGGCCCAGGACGGCGTCACCCGAATTCACCTATCATTCGAGCGGTGACATCATCGCCCGCAGCGGCGCACGCAAGCGCGCCGGCCACGCCGACCTCGCCGTCTATTCGCAAATCCGCTTTCCCCTCGAGAAAACCCCGGCCATCGTCAGTTCGCAATCGTTCAGCAAGCGCAAGCCCGGCGAGCGCAGCAGCGTCTATTCGTGGCGCGACAATTTTTGCGAGGCCCGCAGTTTCCAGGTCGGGCAATGCCCCGCCGGCTTCGGCCACCAGGGCCAGGACATTCGCCCCGCGCCCTGCCTGCTGAACGGCGAGAGCGGAAGCCACTGCCATCCGAGGAGGCAGGCCGTCGTCGCCGTCCGCGACGGCGTCCTGATCCGTTCAGCGAAGCAGGAGGCGGCCACGCTGCAGATCAACACAAGCCGCGAGCACATCCGCTTCCGCTACATGCACATGAACCCATCCAGCATGGACGCGGACGGGATTCTCAACGGTCGCCGGGTCGCCGAGGGTGAGAAGATCGGCGTGGTATCGAACTATCTCGATTTTCCCAACGGCACCAGCTACCACCTGCACTTCGACATCCAGGTGTTCACGCGCGACGGCTGGCTCTGGGTCAATCCCTACACCACGTTGATTTCATCCTACGAGCGCCTGATCCGCGCCCGCGGCAGCGAGGTCGGCATCGATCCTCCGCCCGCGGCCGCCGCGGTGGCGCACGCCGTGCCGGACGATGATCTTCGTCGCAGCGCGCAATAAGGCAACGAGACCTGGACCAGGTCGTGGCCAGCAGGATACAGCCGGTTGTTCCGGTCTATTTCGTCGCGGCATCAAGCATGTCGCCGAACAGCGGCAGAGCGGCGGCCCCTGCGGCCTCCGTCGCGGGATGCGGGGCGAGGAGTTGCATATAGCGCGGATGCAGCATCGAAATTTCGGTATCGGTTCCTTTCTTGTAGATGCCGATGTTTCCGCACGGCAACATGGCACTGAGATGCAGGCCGACAGGCCAGAGACGCTGGCCGATCTCGGGAATGCAGATCTTCACCAGCGTGATTTCGCCCTGCTTGATCTTGCTGTCCCCGAGGTAAAGCCACTTTTTCTGCTCGGAATAGCTTTTCATGGCCGCGACGATTGCGTCGGGAGCCTTCGATGTCACCTTGATGATGAAGTTGTCCTTCGGGGCCTGCGCGTGGGCAGCGGCATTCGGGGCAAGCACGACGAGGCTTGCGAGCAAGGCGGAGCGCTTCATGGCATTTTCCTGCGACCGTTGATGATGGACTCGCTGCAGCCTGACGACACGGTCATTTCTCCGACCGCAGCAAAGTTCACGGCAGTTTCGCGGGCGCGGAGAATGGCCGGGTGGCATCCACCACGAACATGATCAGCGCGTTCAATTCAGTCGAACCGCTGTTGAAGACTTCCATCGGCATGTCCGGAGCGTGACCATTCATCGTCTGGCCGGCATCGACATGGCTGACGCCATGAGACGTCCTTTGCCCAAGCCGCCCGCTGACCACGTAAAACGCTTCGGAGCCGGGGTGGGAGTGCACCGGCGTCTTGGCGCCGGGCGGTCCGTATCCGTGGTTGACGCGCAGCAGATATTCTGGCGCTGCGATCGGCGGCAGTGGCCCGATCTCGGCGACCTTGACGCCGCCCGGCGTCGAATCGCCCTTTGCCCCCAAGGTGAAGACCCACACCTTGCCGACGACCTCTGCGATCAACGATGTCGTCATCTCGTGCCGCACAGACGCGGGATTCCAGCCGTCAGGCCCGACCGCCGTCCTGGCGCCTTCGATCGTCGAAAAGTTCTCCACCCGCCAGTACAGCGGAGCCGACGGAAGCTGCTTGACCGCCTTTTGCGCGACCGGCTTGACAACGTAGACCGCGTCTTGCGCCGCCAGCGG
>DATCXE010000695.1:0-21960 GCA_036565985.1 Bradyrhizobium sp. | reverse complement strand
AGAAGCGGCAGCCAGCGCCAAAGCAGGCCGCTCCGCGCCCGCCGGGACCGCCGCCGCAGCCGCAATACCAGCAGCAGCAGCAACCTCCTCCGCCGCCACCGCCGCAGCAACGGCCGGGCGGGCTGTTTGGCGGCTTGTTCGGGAACTAAGCTCAATCTAATCAGTGCGTGTCCCGGGCGCTGTGCAGCACGAAGTGATGCGCAGCAGAACCGGGACCCATGTTGCTAATCAATCATGGGCGATGGGTCCCGGCTCTGCGGCGCAACGTTGGCACGTTGCACCGCGTCCGGGACACGGCTTCAACCGCGCGCCGCGATGATCGCGAGCGCTTCCGCGCCGCCGACCGGCTGGACGGCGGGCAATTTCAGGAAATCCGCGGGCGCGCCTGCGATCGCCTTGTCGAGCAGCGTGCGATAGCGGCGCCTGGAAATTTCGGCCGCGCCGAAGCTGCGCAGATGTTCGGTCACGTACTGGGTGTCGAGCAGTTCGAAGCCGCCCGCGATCAGCCGCGCCACCAGATGCACCAGCGCCACCTTTGACGCGTCGCGGACGCGGTGGAACATGCTCTCGCCGAAGAACGCACGGCCCAGGCTGACACCGTAGAGGCCGCCGACCAGGTCGCCGTCCTGCCAGACTTCGACGCTGTGGCAATGCCCGCGTTCGAACAGCCCGAGATAGAGATCCCGGATGCGCTTGTTGATCCAGGTGTCGTCGCGGCCCGGCTGCGGCGCCGCGCAGCCTGCGATGACCGCCTTGAAGGCGGTATCGACGGTGACGCTGAAGGCGTCGGATCGCACGGTGCGGGCGAGCCGCGAGGCGATGCGAAAGCCGTCGAGCGGGATCACCCCGCGCATCTCGGGCTCGACCCAGAACAGCGTCGGGTCGTCGGCGCTTTCGGCCATCGGGAAAATGCCGCAGGCATAGGCCCGCAGCAGCACCTCGGGCGTGATTTCGGCACTGGCGGAGTCGCGCGATGTCATCCGCGGGATCATAGCAGGATCGCGACGGCCGACGCTACTTGCCGAAACGATGGCTAATCGTCGAAGCCGAACAGCCTGGCGGGATTGGTCACCAGGATCTTCTTTAGTTCCGCCTCGTCATGCACGTAGCTGTAGAGCAGTTCGAGCAGATCGGCATCGTTGGGCGGCTGCACCACCGACACCGGGTGCGGCCAGTCGCTGGCCCAGACGCAGCGGTCGGGCGCCGCCTCGATATAGGCGCGGGCGATCGGAATGACGTCGTCCCACGGCGGACCCTTCTTCGACGTCTTTTCGCCGAGCGACAGCATCACCCAGAAATTGCCCTTCGAAAAAAGCTCCAGCATCTTTTGCAAGTTTGGATCTTCCTTGCCGCGTGCAGGCTCCGGCCGCGCCATGTGGTCGATCAGCACGGGCACATCGAGGTTTTCGTATTTGGCGACGCTGGAGACGATGCCGTCCTTCTCCGGCTGGATCTTGACGTACCAGCCAAGCTCGCGAATTTTCGCGATCGCGCGCGCGAAATCCTTGTCCGAGAGCACCGCGCCGAGTTCCTGGCGGAAGCTGAAGCGGGCGCCGCGCACGCCGGCGTCGTGCAGTTTGGCGAGATAGGCGTCGTCGGCTTCGGCAAACACCAGCGCGTTGGCGCAGGCGCGATAGTTCGGTCCCATCGCCGCGAGCGCATCCAGCACCACCGAGTGATCTGCGCCGTAGGTCGTGGTCTGCACGATGATGCCGCGCTCGATGCCGAGTGTCTTGTGAACGCGCAGCGCGGCTTCCCAGGTCGCGGTCGGCATCTGGTACGCGGCGCCCGGCCGCACCGGATATTTCTCCAGCGGGCCCAGCACGTGAAACTGGCTGTCGATGCTTTTTGCCGGCGGCAGCTTCGAGGGACGGCGCGGGTTCGGATCGAACGGAAGATAGGTCGGCATGCAAGGGTTCCTTGTCTGATCGCGGTCAGTCGATCACGGCGGTGAAATCGCATTGCACCAGCGCGCCGCCTTCCATGTTCATCGGCAGCGCGTGGCGCGCGGGGCGGGAATGCTCGTTGGGAAACATCTTCAGCCACTCGGCGTTCACCGGGGCGCGCTGGCTGCGATCCTGCAGCCATACCGTCATCTTGATGATGTCGTCCGTCGTTCCGCCGCCGGCTTCCACGATGGCCTTCATGTGCGCGAACATGTTGGCGCACTGGTCTTCTATGCGCTCCGGCATGGTGCCCGTTGCGGGATCGCGGCCGAGGATGACGCCGGACATCAGCAGATTGCCGATGCGGCAGGCGTTCGGAATTGGATTGGCGTGCTTGAACTCGCCGATGTGAATGCTCTTGCGCCTTGTCATCGCTGCTTTCCTCTCACGACATTGTTGTTCAGACGAATTGGCAGGACACCGATCCGAACGGACCATAATCGGCGTGGAAAGTGTCGCCCCTTGCGATATCGACCGGGCGTGTGAACGAGCCTGCCAGCACCACTTCACCGGCTTCCAGGCGCTCGCCATGCGGCGCCAGCCGGTTGGCGAGCCATGCCACGCCATTGGCGGGATGGTTGAGAACGCCGGCAGCGATGCCGGTTTCCTCGATCTGGCCGTTGCGGAACAGCAGTGCGCCGATCCAGCGCAAATCAGCTTCGAGCGGGCGGATCGGACGGCCGCCCACGACCAGCGCCGCATTCGCCGCGTTGTCGGCAATCGTATCCATCACCTTGCGCGCCGCCTTGGTTTCGGGATCGATGCGATGCATCCTGGTTTCCAGGATTTCGAGGGCGGGGGTGACGTAGTCGGTCGCGTTGAGCACGTCGAACAAGGTGCAGTCAGGACCCTTCAATGGCGCCTTCAGCACGAACGCCAGCTCCACCTCGATGCGCGGTGCCGAGAAGCGGTCGAACGGGATCGCGGTTGCGTCCGGATAGAACATGTCGGCGAACAGCACGCCGTAATCCGGCTCGGAGATGCCGACCGCGTTCTGCATCGCTTTCGATGTCAGGCCGATCTTGTGACCCCTGACAATTCGGCCGCGCGAAGTCTGCAGCCTGGTCCAGGCCCGCTGGATCGCATAGGCGTCCTCGATCGTCAGTTCCGGATGATCGAGCGTGAAGGCGCGGATCGGCGATTTGGTGCGCTCGGCCTCATCGAGGCATTCCGCCAGGCGTTCGATGATGTGCTGATCGAGCATCGTCTAGCGCTCCGCCACGACAGTGTTGCGAAGAATGCCGATGCGGGAAGAATCCACCTCGACCACATCGCCGGTCTTCAGCCAACGCGGCGGCGTGAACCGCGCTCCGGCGCCGGTCGGGGTGCCGGTTGCGATCATGTCGCCGGGCTTCAGCGTGGCGAAGGTCGAGAGGTAGGCGATCAGGAAATCGAACGGAAACATCAGCCGTTCGGTGGAGTCGTTCTGCCGCACCTCGCCGTTGACGCGGGTGATGATGTCGTGCGGCCCGCGCGGATCGCATTCGTCCGAGGTGACGATCCACGGCCCGATGCTGCCGGAGCGGTCGAAGTTCTTGCCCTGGGTGACGTTGAACTTGCCGTGGTGCAGCCAGTCGCGAACGCTGCCTTCGTTGCAAAGGGTCATGCCGAAGATGTGCTCCCATGCCCGCTCGCGCGGGATGTGCCGGCCCTCCTTGCCGATCACGATGACGAGTTCGCCCTCATAATCGAGCTGTTCCGATATCTTCGGCTTCTCGATCCCCTGATTGGAGCCGACGACCGAAGAGGGATTGCGGACGAACAGGCTCGGATATTTCGGCAGCTCCGAATTGTCCTTGTACTCGGCGTTGCGGTCCTTGTAGTTGACGCCGATGCACCAGAGCTTTTCAGGGTTCGGGATCGGCGGCAGCAGCACGAGATCGTCGAGCGCGTAGCTGGGCTTGAAATTCGTTGCCATTTGACGCGCGACTTCCAGGCCGTCCTTGACGATCAGGGTGCGGAGGTCGGGGCATTTCGGTCCGAGCCGCTGGGTGAGGTCGACCACGCCGCCGTCAACGGCCGCGCCGAAATGGGGTTCACCGTCGGCGAGAAAACTCAGAAGGCGCATGCGATGGTTCTCCGTATCAGTGCCGTGTCCGCCCAGCGGACCTCAGAGATGTCGATCGGTTCCAGCTTCAGGATCGAGACTTCGAGGTTTGGAATACGGGTTTCAGGGTGACGATCTCGCCGAGCCGCGCGTATCGGGGGCCGGCGATGCGGGCGATCGGATCGAGCGCCTCGGTTTCGATCTTGCCGTTCTGCAGCAGCCCGTCGCGGATGTGGAACACCAGCACTTCGCCGACGATGAGCCGGCTGCGGGTCTCGCCGAATTCGAGGCACTGGCGGAACCGGCATTCCATGGCGATGGGTGCTGCGGCGAGGCGCGGCACCTTGATGCGTTCGCTCGGCAGCGTGGCCAGCCCCAGTTCCTCGACTTCGCTGACGTCGGGCGGGTGCTCGGTAGAACTCTCGTGCACCGCCGTCATCAGCGACGAATCCGCGATGTGAACGACATACTCCTCGTTGTTGAGGATGTTGTGCGCAGTGTCCTTGTAGATTCCGGCCTTGCGGCCGACGCTGATCGCCAGCATCGGCGGCTTCGGCGAGACGAACGTAAAGGCCGAGAACGGTGCGAGATTGAGCACCCCCGCGCCCGACAGGCTGGTGACCCAGGCGATCGGGCGGGGGACCACGATGCCGGTGATCAGCCGGTAGGCGATTTCGGCGTCGAGGTCTGAGGGATCGATCCGCATCCGGGATGCTTCAATCCGCCTTGATGTTCGCCTTGCGGACCACGGGAATCCACTTGGCGTCCTCGCGTTCGAGATAGCTCGTGAATTCCGCCGGTGTCATCGCGACCGCTTCAGCGCCGAGCGTATTGAACTTCTCGATGATGGCGGGATCCTTCAGTATCTCGGCGAGCGTATTGTGGAGCTTGGTGACGATCTCGGGCGGCGTGCCTGCGGGCGCGAACAGCCCGGTGAAGGTCTGGCCGTCGAATTCCTTGTAGCCGAGTTCGCTAAACGTCGGCACGTCGGGAAGCCAGCGGGCCCGGTGGCTGCCGGTGACGGCGAGGGCGCGCAGCATGCCGCTCTTGATGGACGGCAATCCGACGGAGATCTGGTCCAGGGCAAACTGCACCTGTCCGCCGATCAGGTCGTTGAGCGCAGGCGCGTTGCCGCGGTAATGCACGGTCAGCCATTGCAGGCCGAGTGTCGATTGCATGAGCTCGCTGAGCAGATGGTTGGTGGTGCCCTGGCCGGGCGAGGCCATCGTCAGCTTGCCGGGATCGCGGCGGGCGAGCTCGATGAATTCCTTCAAGTTCTTGGCGGGCACCGAGGGATGGACCTCAAGCACCAGCGGCGTCATCGTGATCGAACTGATCGGGACGAAATCGCGCTTCCAGTTGTAGGCGTCGCGCTTGGCGATCTCGGGCGCGAACAGTACGGGACCGTTGGCGCCGACGAACAGGGCGTAGCCGTCGGGAGGCATCTTCGCAAACGCTTCGCCCGCGATCAGGCCGCCGGCGCCGGCCTTGTTTTCGACGATGAAGGGCTGGCCGAGCTTTGCCTGGAGGCGGTCGGCGATCACGCGCGCGGCGCTGTCGACGTTGCCGCCTGCCGGATAAGGAACGATCAGGCGTACCTGACGCGCCGGCCATTCCTGGGCGACTGCCGGCGCGGTCAACGCTACCGTGAATAATGCAGATACCGCGACGCCTGCGATCGCGAAGAATTTCATCGCATTCTCCCTAAAGCGGGAGATCTCCCGCTACATCTTGTTTTGCGCGAGCCCCGTCCCCTGCGGCATGCGCATCCATTGTTCCGCGCGACGATCTTGCGCGCGCCCCTTCCGCTGTCGACGAAATTGTGGTGTTTCTGTCCACATTGTGGACAGCGGGCGACAGCTATGACAAACGGCCGGTTAAAGGGGCGCAGGCGCGGGCCACGGCAGGGCGGGCAGAGCATCCGCAGGGCGGTGGCCGTGCTGCGGACACTCGCAATTGGCGGCGAACGAGGCGTACCGTTGGCGGAGGTTGTGCAGACGACATCGCTTGCGCGCCCGACGGTGCATCGCATCGTGCACGTGCTGATCGAGGAGGGGATCGTCGAGCGCAGCGAGCGGACGGGCAATTATGTCGTCGGCCGCCAGGTGCCCGAATTGGCGCTGGCGCGGCCATCGCGCTCACCCCTGATGGTTGCAGCCGAACCGCATCTCGCCGCGGCGTCGGCGCAACTCGGCGACACCCTGTTTCTGACAGTGCGCACCGGCTTCGATACGCTGTGCGTGGCGCGCCGGATCGGCAGCTACCCGATTCAGGTGCTGTCGATCGAAGTCGGTGTGCGGCGTCCGCTTGGCGTCAGCAGCGCAGGGGTCGCGATACTGGCTGCCATGCCCGCGCCGGAGGCGCGCAAGATCGTGTTTGCCAACGAACCTAGATTTGGCGCCTACCGGACCGACACGGCGACGGTGCTCGGCCAGGTCCAGCTCGCGCGCCGCAGGGGCTACAATCTGCGCGACGTTGGACTGGTGCAGGGGACGAAGTCGCTTTCGGCGTGGATCAGGACGCCGGATGGTCAGCCGGCCGCCGCGATTACGCTCGCCGCCATCCGAAACAGATTGGGGCCACGTCGCGCGATCGAGGTGGCGGATGCCCTCGTCGCCACCGCGCGCGCGATCGAGGCGGCGACACCGCGCAGCTAGTAACTACCCAGAGTATCGAGCACGTCACTTCATGCGGTTGAAAATTACGTCGAACTTCTGTTTTACGACGACTTGGTCGTAGACGCCTCTCAGGCTGTCGCTGGCAGCATCATAGCTGAGCGTATACGTCGACCCGCCGTAGCCGCTGGCGCGCAATTCAAAGAACAGCTTGAGTGCGTTGCCATCTCGGGTCGCTTCTGCCCTGTAGAAGGGCAGCGGCCTTGGGTTGGCATAGGCAGCTTCGAGCTTGCCATTGTCATCGACAGCATTGATCGTGATCACATAGGGGCCCTGGGTTCTCGCCCACTGGCCAACCAGGACGCTGAACGCCGGCGCGGAACCGGTTGCCGGGGGTGGAGTCGAATCCGCCAGAGCGACATTCCAGCTCGCTGCAACAAAGGTGGACAGTACGATCAGGCCAGCTCCAGCGGTAACGCTTTTCATGGGCGGTCTCTCCGGCATGAAACACAGCAACGTCCCGGTTCCGCCATGCGAAGTATTCGCATCGCCTTCCTTGACACAAATCAAGGTGAGCTGGAATTCGACCCTCAAGACTCGAACCAATCGACGGTGGGGAGGTTCCCATGGCGGCTGGCGCGAAATTCTGGTTTTCCTGTTTGCTTTTCCTTTCATCGGCCGCGCTGGCGCAGCAGCCTTCCACTATTCAAGTCGGCGTCGTCCCGGCGGAAAAGATCGCGCTGGCCGACACAAATCGCTTCGTGGGCAGGATCGAAGCAATCGAGCGCGTCGACATACGCGCGCGCGTCACCGGCTTTCTCGAAAAGGTCGACTTCAAGGACGGCGACCGGGTGAAGGAGGGCGCGCCTCTCTATCAAATCGAGAGAGGACCTTTCGAGGCCGCGGTCCAGCAGGCCAAGGCTGCCGTCGAGAAGGCGCGAGCTCTCCTGGAAAATGCCAACGTCCAGAAGCAGCGCGCCGACGAACTGATAAAGACCAGCGCGATTTCCCAGGCCACGCGAGACGACCGCAATGCCGCGGCGCGGGAGGCCGAAGGCAACCTTGGGGCGGCTGATGCCGATCTGAAAACGGCCGAAATCAACCTCGCCTACACCGCAATCTCATCGCCCATCGATGGCCGCATCGGCAGAACGGCGGTGACGCGGGGCAACGTCGTAAGTCCCAATTCGGGCGTGCTGACCACGATCGTCAGCGCTGATCCGATGTACGTCGTCTTTCCGGTCAGCCAGCGCGAATTCCTGCGACTGCAGGAGGAAGGGCGCGGCGCCAGGAAGCAATCGGCGAAGGACTTCAACGTCAGCATTCAGTTCTCGAACGGCGCGACCTATGGCGAGAAAGGGCAGATCGATTTCGTCGACGTCAAGGTCGACCGCGCCACCGACGCGGTGACGGTGCGCGCCAAAATCGCCAATCCGAATGGCGAACTGGTCGATGGCCAACTCGTTCAGGTCGCGGTCGAGAGCGGCAAGCCGGAGGAACGTGTCGTCGTTCCGCAGGCCGCCCTGATCGCCGATCAGCTCGGCACTTACGTATTCGTGGTCGAAGACGGAAAGGCCGTCGTCAAACGGCTGAAGCTCGGCCCGGCCAAGGGCGGCTCTGTCGTCGTGCTCGAAGGATTGACCGGGGACGAGATGGTCGTCGTTCAGGGGGTGCAAGGCCTGAGGCCTGGCGCCGCCGTAACAGCCTCGCCGGCTCAGACCTCTGTTCGCGGGCTATAGCCGTGTTGTCGGCCATCTTCGTCGAGCGTCCGCGTCTGGCCGTTGTCATTGCGGTCGTCACCGCCATCGCCGGGCTGGTGTCGCTGCTGGTGATCCCGATCGCGCAGCTTCCGAACATCGTTCCGCCGCAGGTATCGGTGACCGCCGTCTATCCCGGCGCATCGTCGCTGGTAGTCGATTCCACGGTCGCCCAGGTGATCGAATCCCAGGTCGTCGGCGTCGACAAGATGATCTACATGAAGAGCATCTCCGGCAATGACGGCAGCTATTCGCTGCTGGCCTCGTTCGAACTCGGCACCGATCCCGACATCAATACGGTCAACGTCAACAATCGCGTTCAGATCGCACTCGCCAAGTTGCCGGAGGAGGTCAAGCGGTCGGGCGTCACGGTGAAGAAGAAGTCGTCCGCGCTCCTCGCCGTTGTCGCGGTCTATTCGCCGACCCAGGCCTACGACGAGCTGTTTCTGTCGAACTACGTCACCATCAACCTGCTTGATCAGATCCGCAGCACGCCCGGCGTCGGCGATGCCCAATTGTTCGGTCCGCAGGACTATTCGATGCGGATCTGGCTCAAGACCGACCAATTGACCGGATTGGGGCTGACCACCGGCGACGTGATCTCGGCCATCCAGACGCAGAACGTGCAGGCGGCGGTGGGGCGGATCGGTGCGCGTCCGGTGTCCGACGACCAGCAACTCCAGCTCAACATCCAGACCAAGGGCAGGCTCTCCTCGACCGAGGAATTCGAGAAGGTCATCATCCGGAGCAATCCCGACGGATCGGTCCTGCGCCTCGGCGATATCGCCCGCCTGCAACTCGGCGCCGCCAACCTGGACAGGTCGACGCGCCTGAACGGCGCAGCCGCCACCCTGATCGGAATCTATCAGACCCCCGGCGCGAATGCCCTCCGGAGCGTCGACGCGCTCAACAAGCTGATGGCCGACAATGCGAAGTCGTTTCCGGAAGGCGTGGCCTGGAAGATCACCTACGATCCGACGGTGTTCGTCAGGGCGACGATCGAGAAGGTAAAGCATACCCTGCTCGAGGCCGCCCTGCTGGTATTGCTGGTCGTCTTCATCTTCCTCGGGAACATCCGCGCCACGCTGATTCCGATGATCGCCGTTCCCGTCAGCCTGATCGGCACCTTCGTCGTTCTGAACGCCATCGGATACTCCGCCAACACGGTATCGCTTCTCGCCATGATCCTGGCGATCGGCATCGTGGTCGACGACGCCATCGTCGTGGTCGAAGCCGTCGAACAGACCATGGAGGCGCATCCCGAATTGTCGCCCGCAGAAGCAACGAAACTCGCAATGCAAGGCATCTTCGCGCCGATCATCGCGATCACCCTGGTGCTGCTCGCGGTGTTCGTGCCGGTCGCCTTCATTTCCGGGATTTCCGGCGAATTGTTCCGGCAGTTCGCCGTCACGGTCGCCGTCGCGATGTTCCTGTCAGCCATCAATGCGCTGACGCTGTCGCCAGCTCTCTGCGCGGTACTGCTCAAGCCACATCACGGGCCGAAGCGCGGCTTGATGGGAATGTTGAGCCGGGGAATCGACGCCGTCCGCGACGGCTACGGCCTGGCGGTGGCGCGGCTGGTTCGGCTTGCCATCATCGGGCTGGTCGTCGTTGCGGCAGCCCTTGCCAGCATAGCGCTGCTTGCGCGGGTGACGCCGACCGGCTTCATCCCGTCCGACGATCAGGGCGCATTCTTTGTCGTCGTCCAGCTGCCCGACGGCGCCTCGATCGGGCGCACCTCCGACGTGGTGCAGCAGGCCGAGGAGATTCTCAAGAAGGAGCGCGCGATCGCCGATGTGAGCTCGATCATCGGATTGAACTTCGTCGACAATTACTCCCAGCCGAACTCCGGCTTCCTCGTCGTCACGCTCAAGAACTTCGAGGAGCGCACGGCGGCGACCGAGACGTCCGACGCGATCATCGCGCGACTGGCCACAGCGCTGCGCGCGGGAGTGAAGGGAGGCAGCGCCGTTCCGCTGGCGCCGCCGCCGATCATCGGCCTCGGCACCGGCGGCGGTTTCAGCTACGTGCTGCAGGATCTGCGGGGCGGCGAAGCTGCCGACATGGCCCAGGTGCTGCGCGGGCTGGTGATCGCGGCCAACCAGGACCCTCAGCTCTCGCGGGTGTTTACGACCTTCTCGGCGACCAATCCGTCAGTGTTCCTGGACATCGACCGCGACAAGGCGCGCATCCTCGGGATCGAGATCAACTCGATATTCCAGGCGCTGCAGACCTCGCTCGGCGGCTTCTACGTCAATGACATCAATCTGTTCGGCCGTACCTGGCAAGTCCAGGTGCAGGCGGAGAGCGAGGACCGCTCCTCCGTGGACGACATCTACCGCATCAATGTGCGCAGCAAGGACGGACAGATGGTGCCGCTGCGCAGCCTCGTCGAGGTTCGCATTGCGCTCGGTCCGCAGGGGCTGATCCGCTACAACAATACACGCGCTGCGACCGTTCTGGGCGGGCCGGCCCCGGGCGTGTCCTCGGGCCAGGCGCTCGCCGCAATGGACGCGGTGGCGGCGAAGACGTTACCGTCAGGATACCGGGGATCGTGGACCGACATCTCGTTCCAGGAGAAGCGGGCGGAAGGGCAGACCCCCATCATCCTCGCATTCGCGTTGTTGTTTGCGTATCTCTTCCTGGTCGGGCTTTACGAGAGCTGGACCATACCGGTACCGGTCTTGCTGTCAGTCTCGGTCGGCGTGGCGGGCGCCTATCTTTCGATCGTCCTTGCCGGGCTGACGCTGGACCTGTACGCGCAGATTGGAATGATCGTTCTGATCGGCCTGGCGGCGAAGAACGGCATTCTGATCGTCGAGTTCGCCAAGGCGCGGCGCGAGCAAGGTCATCCGCTGCATGAAGCGGCCGTCGAAGGCGCGCGATTGCGGTTCCGGCCGGTCATGATGACATCGTTCGCCTTCATCCTGGGGCTCGTTCCTCTCGTCATCGCCTCCGGTGCCTCCAGGCTTGCGTTTCGCAACGTGTCCACCCCGGTCTTCGGCGGCATGCTGGCGGCGTCGCTGATCGGCGTCTTCGCCATTCCTCCGCTGTACGTTCTGTTCCAGGGCCTCCGCGAGCGGATCAAGGCGCGGTTTGGGAGCAAATCAGGCTCTCACACGCCGGCTGCGGATCATTGAGTTTTGAGTTTTGTCGAAGTCGTCGCGCTTCGAGGGGGTCAGCACGATCTACCTGTTAGCGGTCGCGCTGTACGATCCCGTGATGCCGGCGACACCCGCATTCGCACAAGCCTCAGGAGATATCAGCGACTTTGCCGGCAAGTACGAGAGGGCGAGCCGTGAAGCGTCAGGCCGGAATCACAACTAGCTCGCCGCGGCGCTGCTGGTTGATTTCGTCGGCGCCGCGGGAACGCGGCGGAAGCGCAGCAGGATTCGCGTTCCGCTGTGGGCTGGATCGCGCTCGACACTGGCGTCCAGCTTGGTGGCCATCGCGCTCACGATACGTTGCCCCATGCCGGTGGAGCGCGGGTCGGCCTTGGCGTTGAGGCCGACGCCGTCATCGGCGATCGAGACCAGGATGTCATCGTCCTCGGACTTCAGCTCGATGTGTATCGGGCCGGCGCCATCGGGATAGGCGTACTTGACAGCGTTCATCACCAGTTCGTTGATGATGATTCCGATCGCCACCGCGCGGTCAGGGTCGATCTCGATTGCTTCGGCCTTGAGCGTCAGCCGCGACATCTTGTTGCCCTCGGCCGAACGCCTGAGGTCTTCCAGCAGCGCTTCGAGATACTGGTTCAGCAACACGCTCTTGAGATCGTGCGAGGTGTAGAGCCGGCGATGCACCTGGGCCACCGCCGCGACGCGGCCCATCGCATTGGTCAGCGCCGCCTTGACGTCGTCCTGGGCCGCGGAACTGGCCTGCAGATGCAAAAGCGAGGCGATGATCTGCAGCGAGTTGCCGACGCGGTGGTTGACTTCGCGCAGCAGCACCTCGCGCTCGGCGGCAAGGGCCGCATAGCGGTCGCGCGAGGCATGTACCTCGGCTTCGGCCTCGTCGCGGGCACGCTGAAGCTCGGCCTGCCGCAGCGCGCCGTTGACGGCGACCTGCAGCAGCGGAATGAAATCGCCCCTGACGTCCTTGACCAGATAGTCGGCGGCGCCGGCCTTCAACGCGGTGACGGCGATCGCCGAATCCTGCGAGGCGGTGACGAACACCACCGGCGGGGCGTTGGGGATCGCCATGATGCGTTCCAGCGTCTCCAGTCCGTCGAGCCCCGGCATGTACTGGTCGAGCGCCACGACATCGATGCCGCCCTGCGCCAGCCGCGCCAGTCCCTGGTCGCCGCCCGCCGCATGGACGACCTTGAAGCCAGCCCGCGTCAGGCCACGGTCGACCAGCCGGGCCAAGGCCTCGTCGTCATCGATATACAGAATTGTCGGCGTCGCTTTGGTCATGTGGCGGCTGGAGGTACCTGAATGACGGAAAAGAACAGACCGAGCTGGCGAATGGCGTTGGCGAAGCTCTCGTAGTTCACCGGCTTGGTAATGTAGACGTTGCAACCGAGTTCGTAGCAGCGCTTGATCTCGTGGGAATCGTCCGTCGTGGTCAGCACCACCACCGGCGTCGTCTTCAGATGGGTGTTTTCCTTTACCCGCTTCAGAATGTCGATGCCGGACGTATCGGGCAAGTTGAGATCGAGCAGGATGAGCAGCGCGTTGCCCTTGTGGTCGAGGCCCGATCCATCCTTGCCGAACAGGTAGTTCAGGGCTGCTGTACCGTTGGTGAACGGTATTATCTCATTGTTGACACCGGATCGACGGATATTCCGCTCGATCAGGCGCGCATGGCCCTCATCGTCCTCGATCATGATGATGGTGACTGGATTACTCATGTCCGTGTGTTCCGGTTACTGGATGGCCAATTAATGGGCAGCGTGATCGTGAACGTGCTGCCGTGGTGAAGTTCCGAGGCGACCGACATGGTTCCGCCGAGCCGTCGTACCAAAGCGCGAACGTGGGCGAGGCCGATGCCTTGCCCCGGCTTGTCCTGGGGACCGGCTCGCCGGAACAGATCGAAGATCCGCTGATGGTCCTTGGGATCGATGCCGCGGCCATTGTCGGAAATCTCGAAGATCGCAAAGCCGAGCTTGGTGCGTCCACGCACCGAAATCTCGCCGGGAACGCCGGTTTTGAGGTATTTGACCGCATTTTCGATCAGGTTGGAGAAAATCTGCTCCAGCGCAAGCCGGTCGCTGACAATATTCGGCAGCGAACCGATGTGGATCCGGGCCTGGGCCTCCGCGGCCTGGTGCGCCACGGTTGTAACGATGGATTCGATCAACTCCCTGGTGTCGATCTGCACCGGGTCGAACTCACGCCGACCTTCGCGCGTGAGGTTGAGGATCGCCGATATCAGCCGGTCCATCTTGGCGATCGACGACTTGATGAACCCGAGCGCTTCGGTGAAGTCTTCTGAAAGCTGTTTGTCGGCTCCCTCAAGCGCGGGCTCGGCGGTATCCGTCGCGTTTTCCGGGGCCTGGGGAGCGGTCGATTGCGTCCGGGCAAGCGCTGCGATCCGCCGGAAGATGTCGCCGCGCAGTTCTTCCAGTTCGCTGGTGAAGCCCATGATGTTCACCAGCGGCGAACGCAGGTCGTGGCTGACGATATAGGCGAAGCGCTGGATCTCGTCATTGGCTTCACGCAGATCGGCCGTGCGCTCGTCGACCGTGCTCTCGAGGTTGAGGTTGCTGTCGCGCAGCTTCGTCTCGGCTTCATCGCGGGCGCGCGCGGAACGTCTCACCAAAAAGATCGAGATGCCGGCGAGCGCTACGACGAGCGCAGAGCCGGCGATCGTTACGGAAGAGGCGAGCACTTGCGTACGATCGGCATTTGTGGTCCGCATCGCGAACAACCGATCTTCCTCGGCGCGCATGGCGCGCCCGGTTTGTGCAATGGCCTGCACGGCTTCGGTCGCGGAGCCGTTGCGCAGCACCGTAATGCTGGTGGCGACGTCGTTGTTCTTGATCCGATCGACGCCGCGCGCGAATTCGCTCAAACGCTGCTCGATCGCCTTGCGCAGCCTGGCGGAGTTTTCGAGCTGGACCGGATTGTCGCTGGTGGTCATGGCCAGCTTGTCGGCCGCGGGCAGGATGTTGGCGGCCGCGGCCTCGTACTCGGCGAGGAAGTGCGGCGCTCCGGTCAGCAAATAAGCGCGTATGGCGCTTTCGGCGCGGCGCACCTCAAGCAATAAACTGGAGAGCTGGCTTTCGACCTCGACGGTGTGCACCACGAGGCTGCTGGCATCGCGGGCCTTGTTGACCAGCAGCACCGAGCTGACGCTGACGGCAACCAGCACCAGAAACCCCGCTGACAACAACAGGATTTGCCAAACAGCGCGGCGGCGCTGAGCATCAGCGGTCACGGTGATCTCGCGTCATGGAAAAATGGAACAAGCTGCCCCTGCAGAGCGCGCCAACGACCGACAACGTGCGGGGAACCGTTTGGTTCCCCGGCTCGGCACCATTGTTTTGGGCGAATTCAGGGAGCCTTGTCATCGCTCGTTTGGCCGGCGAGGTACTGCTCCAGCCAGTGAATGTGGTAGTCGCCGTCGATAATGTTGGGTTCCCGGACCAGCGCCCGGAACAGCGGCAAGGTGGTCTCGATGCCGTCGACCACCATCTCGTCGAGCGCCCGGCGCAAGCGCATCAGGCATTCGGCGCGGGTCTTGCCGTGGACGATCAGCTTGCCGACGAGCGAGTCGTAGTAGGGCGGAATGACGTAGCCCTGGTAGACCGCCGAATCGATCCGCACGCCGAGCCCGCCCGGTGGATGGAACTGCGTGATCCTGCCGGGTGACGGGCGGAAGGTCTGCGGGTTCTCCGCATTGACGCGGCACTCGATGGCATGGCCGATGATGGCGACCTCGTCCTGCGTCGCGGGCAGGTCGCCGCCGGCGGCGATCCGGATCTGCTCCAGCACGAGATCGATGTCGGTGATGCTTTCGGTGACGGGATGCTCGACCTGGATACGGGTGTTCATTTCGATGAAATAGAACTCGCCGTCCTCGTACAGGAATTCGATGGTGCCGACGCCGAGATATTTCATCTCCTGCATCGCCTTGGCGCAGGTCGCCCCGATCCGGGCGCGCGCCGCGGCGGAAAGAACCGGCGACGGGCCTTCTTCCCAGACCTTCTGATGGCGCCGCTGCAACGAGCAATCACGCTCGCCGAGATGGATCGCGCCGCCGCGGCCGTCGCCCAGGATCTGGATCTCGATGTGGCGCGGCTTCTGCAGGTATTTTTCCAGATAGACCGAGGCGTCGCCGAATGCGGATTTGGCTTCGTTGCCGGCCGTCGTCAGCGCCATCATGAGATCATCAGCGGTTTGCGCCACCTTCATGCCGCGCCCGCCGCCGCCGGCGGCGGCCTTGACCAGCACGGGAAAGCCGATCCCATTCGCGATCGCCATCGCGTCGTCATCGGAAGTCACCGCGCCGTCGGAGCCGGGCACGACAGGGATGCCGAGCCGCCTGGCCGTCTTCTTGGCCTCGATCTTGTCGCCCATCAGGCGGATGTGTTCGGCCTTCGGGCCGATGAAATGCAGATTATGTTCGGCGAGAATTTCGGCGAAGCGGGCGTTTTCAGAAAGGAAGCCGTAGCCGGGATGCACGGCATCGGCGCCGGTGATCTCGCAGGCGGCGAGCAGGGCCGGAACGTTGAGGTAGGAGTCCTTCGACGGCGGCGGCCCGATGCACACGCTCTCGTCGGCAAGGCGCACATGCATGGCGTCGGCGTCGGCGGTGGAATGCACCGCGACGGTGGAGATGCCAAGCTCCTTGCACGCGCGCAGCACGCGGAGCGCGATCTCGCCGCGATTGGCTATCAGAATCTTGTCGAACATGCGGTCCCCGCGGGCGAGTAGCGAATGGCGAATGGCGAATAGAAGGAGGTCATCTCTTTTCCATTCGCCATTCGCTACTCGCCATTCGCTTACTCAATAATTACGAGCGGCTCGCCGAATTCGACCGGCTGGCCGTCCTCGACGAGAATTTGCGTCACCGTGCCCGCGCGCGGCGAAGGAATCTGGTTCATCGTCTTCATCGCTTCGATGATCAGAAGCGTCTGTCCGGCCGACACCTTGGTGCCGACGTCGATGAACGGCTTGGCGCCGGGCTCGGGCGCCCAATAGGCCGTGCCGACCATCGGCGAGGGGACTACGCCGGGATGCTTGGCGATGTCGGCTGCCGCGGCCGGCGCAGCAGAGAGGGCTGCGGCCGAGGCGATCGGCTGGAAGTTCGCCGGCATCGCGGCCGACACGCTGATGTTGCGGGCGACGCGCACGCGAAGCCCCGCGCGCTCGATCTCGATCTCGGTCAGGCTGGTCTCGTCGAGCAACAATGCGAGTTCGCGAATGAGCGCGCTGTCATCGCTCTTGAAATTTGCGGCTGATTTGTCCGCTGACTTGTTCTCGGGCTGGCGGGCCATGCTCTTTGATCCGGAATTCTCGAGGTGGGTGACGGCTGGGCGTCAGGTGCGTGGGGTTCAGTTCGTGGCCTTGGCGCCGAGCTTGGCGGCAAGGCCATTGATCGCGAGCCGGTAGCCGTCGATGCCGAAGCCGCACAGCGACGCGAAGGCGGCCATGGCGGTGAAGGAGTGGTGACGGAAGCTCTCGCGGGCGTGGATGTTGCTGATGTGCACTTCGACGGTCGGAATCTTCACCGCCATCAGCGCGTCATGCAGCGCGATCGAGGTGTGCGAATAACCGCCGGCGTTGATGATGATGCCGGCCGCCTTCCTGGCGTGGGCCTCGTGAATGAAATCGATCAACTCGCCTTCGCGGTTGGACTGGCGGCAATCGGCCTTCATGCCGAAATGCGCCGCCGTCTCCGCGCAGAGCTTTTCGACATCGGCAAGCGTTGCGTGGCCATACTTCTCCGGTTCCCGCGTCCCCAGCATGTTGAGGTTCGGACCGTTGAGCACATAGATCGTCGCGGCAGGGGCTTGGGCCATCCAGAATCCAGCAAAAAGGGGCGGGCAGGTCGCGGGGTTATAGGTAACAACGCGGCCAAGGGGAAGCCTTGCGGGTTGCCCGAGGATTGCCCAAATGCCTCATCCGGTTCGTAAAAAACCGCATGGAACCTACGGAAATCATTCGTTAACCAAGTATTCGAGGAAACCGGGCCGCGACGCAAAAGGGGTGGGCATCACTGCCCACCCCCGGATTTGCGTCACAAATTTCCTGGTCTCGACGACCGGGCGTTAGCCCTCGATGATGTAGACGATCTCATGCGTCTGCGGACGCACGATGACGTAACGGCCGTGCACCAGGATCACCTCGTAGCCGCGCCACTCCGGATAGATTTCGACGATCCGGGGCGGAAGCGGGTGGAAGCGCACGCCCGAAGGCACCACCGCGCCGACCGACACGTTGAAGTTCACGTTGGTCGTTTCCTGGATCTTCTCCGACCGGATGGCGGAAACGATCTGGGTACGCTTTTCAGGCGGCGGCGCGGCCGTTGCCGAAGTCGCGGCATTGCCTGTCGTCGTCTGAGACTTGCTGTCGGTCGAGGCGGCGCCCTTGGTGTGGGTGTCACCGGTCTTGCTGTCGCGGCTTTCGGTGGTCGTCGTGCCGGTCTTGCTGTCGCGGCCCTCCGCCTTCATTTCCTTGCTGCCCTTGGTCGAATCCTCGGAGTGCATGCTCTTCGACTTTTCGCCCTGCATGCGGTTGCCGTCCTGCGCGCTCTTGCTCCGCGGCTCGGCCTTGTCAGTTGAATCCGCTTTCATGCCGGACTCACCCTTCGTCATGCCGGACTCGGCACCCTTCATGCCCGAGGTCCCGCCGCTGTCGCGCTGCATAGCGCCGCCCGACGAGGGACCACCGCGCTCGGAAGATGGCGCGCTCTGCTGTGCCGCCGGGGCACCGGCGGATCCGGAGTCGCGACCCATTCCCTGCGCGTTGGCCAGTCCGGTTCCGGCAATCAACGCCGCCGCCGCAACCGAGATCAAAAAGCGATTAGTCATTTACTGTCTCCTCACGTATCTGCATTGCCCGCACCACAACGAAAGGAAACGCTCGATGTTCCGGAACATTGTCGGTTCCGCCGACTTTGTTTTGTGAACGCGAAATGAACCGACGCGCCGGAGAAAGCCTCAAACAAAAAGGCCGGCATCTGCGCCGGCCTTTCGTCTCGCTCGTTGATCGATCGTTGCTGCTTCAGCAGGTCGCCTTGCCGCAGCGGGCATTGCTGATCTTCTCGCGCAGGTTCTCCGCGCCGACCGCGCCGATCACCACCTGCTTGCCGATCACGTAGCTCGGCGTGCCGTTCATGCCCATGGCTTCGGCGAGCTTGAAATTTTCCTCGAGCGTGTTGCGCACTTCGGTGCTCGCGAGATCCTTCTCGAGCTTCGCCATGTCGAGGCCGACTTCCTTCGCAACGGCCATCGCACGGGCCTTGTCGGCCGCGCCGCGGCCGGTGAGAAGCTTCTGGTGGAAATCGAGATACTTCTTGCCGGTCGGATCCTGCATGCGCACGGCGACGCCGACCTGGGCGGCTTCGACCGAGCCGGCGCTCAGCACCGGAAACTCCTTGAGCACGATCTTGAGCTTCGGATCGCTCTTCATCAGCTCCATCATGTCCATCATCGCGCGTTTGCAGTAGCCGCAATTGTAGTCGAAGAACTCGACGAAGGTGACGTCGCCGTCCTTGTTGCCGAGGGTGACGCCGCGCGGCGAATTGAAGATCGCTTCGGCATTGTTGGCGACGGCGGCTTCGTGCTTTGCGGTTTCGGCCGCGCTCTGCCGCTTGCTGAGTTCGGCCATCGCCTCTTCGAGCACTTCGGGATGCGCGATCAGGTACTCACGGACGATCGCCTCGATATCGCCGCGCTGCTTGTCGGAGAAGTTCTGAGCGGAGGCGGACAACGGCGCGCCGCAGAGTGCGAACGCAAACAACGCTGGGACAAGAAAACGGAACGAAGGCATTGGAAATTCCTTATGCGGCGAGTTCGGCGGTTCTGGTGAAGGCCGGCTCTTTGAAAACTGGCTTCCTGTTTGAGCATGATCCTTTCGGAAAACCGGTACCCGCTTTTCCGGATCGTGCTCTGTTTGCCGGGCGAGGTTGTAGTTGGAACCCGGTTTATTTCTAGTTGCCTTTCTGGCCGGGCAGTGGCTTCGCACTCACAATATCGTCAGCCTTGACCCATCCTGGCGTTCCGATTGCGAAGCGCGTTTTCGCTCTCGAGGCAAGGTCGCGTGCGGTCTTGTTGTCGCCACGAAGGTAGGCGGCCTGGGCCGAGGCGAGGTCGGCCTGGGCATAGTCTCCCTTCCGGCCATAGGCCATAGCGAGTTGCATGAAGCCTAACGGCGCCTCGCTCTCGCGCGCCACCGCCGCGCGCAGGATAGCGATCGCCTCGTCGGTATAGGCCTTGTTATCGGCCGCCACGAGCGCCTGACCAAGTAACATCTCGATGAGCGGTGCGTTATTGGAGAGCTGAACGGCCTTGCGCAGCGGCGCGATGGCCTCCAGCGGCTTGCCGCCTTCCAGCAGCGCCTGGCCGCGTACTTCGTAGAAATACGGGTTGTTGGGCTGCTGCTGGATCAATGCGTCGATCTGGGCGAGGGCGCTGCGCAGGTCGCCGTGCCGGTAGGTCGCGATCGCGTGCGCGTACCGTGCGGGCAGGCTGTTGTTGGACATCGGATAGCGCCGGTAGACCGTGTCCTTCCGCTCCATGAAAGCCGAAATCTTGGCACGCACCATGTCGTGGCGCAGCTGCAGCGCGGGGTCGTCCTTCTTGTCCCAATAGGGGCTGGACCGCGCCAGTTCTTCCAGCGCCGCGACGCGGGCCGCCGGCATCGGATGCGACTGGACGTAGGGATCCGTTCCGCGCGCGGCGAACAGGCCCTCGTCGGTGAACCGCTTGAAGGTCTCGTACATGCCCTTGGCGGACTGGCCGGTGGCGGTCAGAAATTTGACGCCGGCCTTGTCGGCGTTTTCCTCCTGCTGGCGGACGTAGGAGAGCAGGGTGCGGCGGATCACTTCTCCCGGTGCGGACAACATGGCCGCGCCGGCGTTGGTGAGTCCGCTGCCGCCGCCACCTCCCGAGCCTGCGCCCGCGGCGAGGGCGCCGGCGCCGAGCAGCATGGCGATGATCATCTGCGTCTGCGCCCGTGCCATCTGTTCGCGCATCTTGGAGAGATGGCCGCCGGCAAGATGGCCGGTTTCATGCGCCATCACGCCGATGATCTGGTTCGGCGTTTCCGATTGCAGGATCGCGCCGTAATTCACGAAGATGCGGCGTCCATCGGCCACGAACGCGTTGAAGACGCCCTGGTTGATGATCACCATCTGGATGTTCTGCTTTTCCATACCCGCGGCGCGCAGGATCGGCCGGGTGTAATCGCGCAGCAATTGCTCCGTCTCGGCGTCACGGAGGACCGGCGGGCCCCTGTTCTCCTGCGCCAGCGCCGCCATGGGCGCCAGCACGAGCGCGACCACGGTGGTCAACGCGGTCAACTTCAGCGATTTCTTGCGTAAGGCGATGCGAAGCAGCATGAGCTCTTTGGCGCTTGTCGAGGCCCGGTTCGTTCCGGGGGCTTCGATCCTGACTAGACCAGAAACGGCCTCCCGTCTCTGTTCCAGGTCTTATTGTTGCGAACCCCGGGTATCACTACGTGAACCCGGGCACCTCTGCGCGAACCGGGCATCGCTACGCGAACCCGGTATCACTCCACCCGAAAAAGCTATAACAAGCCACCGAATACGGCCAGTCTGGGGCGTGACAGGTTCGGAACCCGAATCTGGACCGCGCCGGCGCAATAGCAGATATCGATGTTGGAATCGACACTTAGAGAACGCGTGAAAGCCCTGCTGACGCCCTCCGGGCGAAGCGATGTCCCACCCTTTATGGTGATGGACGTGATGGCGGCGGCGGCGCGCATCGAGGCGGCCGGCGGTCATGTCATCCACATGGAAGTCGGGCAACCGGCGGCGGCTGCGCCCAGGGCTGCCATCGCCGCAGCGCATGCCGCGCTCGATGCGGCACGCATCGATTACACTTCCGCGCTCGGCATTCCGACGCTACGTGCGCGAATCGCCAGGCACTACCGCGATACTTACGGATGTTCCGTCGAGCCTGACAGGATCGTGGTCACGACCGGCTCGTCCGGCGGTTTCATTCTCGCGTTCCTGTCGATGTTCGAACCGGGCGATCGGGTTGCGGTCACCGTGCCCGGCTATCCGCCGTATCGGCACATCCTGACGGCGCTGGGCTGCGAGCCGGTGCTGATCGAGACGTCGAGCGACACGCGGCATGCGCTGACCGGCGAGGCGCTGCTGGCCGCGCATCGCACGGCGCCGCTGAAGGGCGTACTGGTCGGCAGTCCCGCCAATCCCACCGGCACCATGATGTCGCGCGAGGCGCTCACCGGCCTCATTCACGCGGCGGAGAGCGCCGGCATCAGGTTTATTTCCGACGAGATCTATCACGGCCTCGACTATGCCTTTCCGGCGGTGACGGCGGCGGAACTCTCGCCGCAGGCGCTCGTGATCAACTCGTTCTCGAAATATTTCTGCATGACCGGCTGGAGGGTCGGCTGGATGGTGGTGCCGGAGCCGCTGGTACGGCCGATCGAGCG
>DATCXE010000158.1:0-10800 GCA_036565985.1 Bradyrhizobium sp. | reverse complement strand
CGTTCGCGCTCGAGGCCGGCAGCGGCGTCGGCATCATTGGGCCTTCCGGCTCCGGCAAGTCGTCGCTGGTGCGTGCGCTGGTCGGCTTCTGGACGCCATTCCGCGGCAAGGTGCGGCTCGACGGCGCCGCGCTCGACCAATGGTCGCCGGACGTGCTTGGCCGCTACGTCGGCTATCTGCCGCAGGACGTCGAACTGTTCGCAGGCACCGTGGCGCAGAACATCAGCCGCTTCGATCCCGAGGCGAAGTCGGATGCGATCATCGCCGCGGCCAAGGAAGCCGGCGTGCATGATCTGATCATCAAGATGCGCGAGGGCTACGACACCGAGATCGGCGAGCAGGGCGCTGCGCTTTCGGCCGGGCAGGCGCAGCGCGTGGCGCTGGCGCGCGCGCTCTATGGCAATCCCTTCCTGATCGTGCTCGACGAGCCGAACTCCAATCTCGACAGCGAAGGTGACGAGGCGCTGACCCGCGCGGTGCGCGGCGCGCGCGAGCGCGGCGCCATCGTGATCGTGGTGGCGCACCGGCCGATCGGGATCGAGGCGGTCGACCAGGTGCTGGTATTGAAGGACGGCCGGGTGCAGGCGTTCGGGCCGAAGGAGACCGTGCTCGGCCAGGTGTTGCAGCGCGTCCCGGCGCCGCCGCCGATCAAGATCGTATCCGATGCAGGAGCCGCGAAATCATGACCGGCGAACCGGATAGCGCACGGCGCTCGATAAGAACGCATCTGATTGCCGGACTCTCGCTGATGCTGGCTCTGGTCGTCGGGTTCGGCGGTTGGGCGTCGACGGCGCAGATTTCGGGCGCACTGATTGCGCCGGGCTCGGTGGTGGTCGATTCCAACGTCAAGAAAGTCCAGCACCCGACCGGCGGCGTGGTCGGTGAGGTGCGCGTGCGCGACGGCGACGTCGTCAAGGCCGGCGACATCGTGGTGCGTCTCGATGAGACCGTGGTCAAGGCGAACCTTGCCATCGTCGTCAAGACGCTGAACGGCTTGCTGGCGCGCGCGGCGCGGCTGGAGGCCGAGCAGCGCGGCCTCGATACCATCAAGTTTCCGGCGGCGCTGACCGACCGCGCCGACGACCCGGAAGTCCGCGACGTCATAGCGAGCGAAACCAAGCTGTTCGAAGTTCGCGTGTTCGGGCGCGCGGGGCAGAAATCGCAGTTGCGCGAGCGGGTGTCGCAGCTCAACGAGGAAATCGTGGGATTGACGGCGCAGGAGCAGGCGAAGGAAAAGGAAATCTCGCTGGTGGAGAAGGAACTGGTGGGCGTACGCCAGCTCTACGACCAGCGCCTGATCCAGATTTCGCGCCTGACCACGCTGGAGCGCGACATGGCCCGCCTGACCGGCGAGCGCGGGCAATACATTGCAGCCCGCGCCCAGGCCAAGGGCAAGATCACCGAGACCGAGCTGCAGATCATCCAGGTCGACAAGGACGTGGTGAGCGAGGTCTCCAAGGACCTGCGCGAGACCAACGACAAGATCGGCGAGTTCGTCGAGCGCAAGGTCACCGCCGAGGATCAACTGCGCCGCATCGACATCCGCGCGCCGCAGGACGGCGTCGTGCTGCAGTCCACCGTTCATACCGTCGGCGGCGTCATCACCGCCGGCGACGCCATCATGATGATCGTGCCGAAGGCGGACGATCTCTCGGTCGAGGCCAAGGTCAATCCGCAGGACATCGACAAGCTGCAGGTCGGCCAGAAGACGCTGCTGCGGCTGTCGGCCTTCAACCAGCGCACCACGCCGGAACTGAACGGCGTCGTGACCCGCGTCTCCGCCGACGTCAACACCGACCAGCGCACCGGCCAGAGCTACTACACCATCCGCGTCTCGTTGCCGCCCTCCGAGGTCACCCGCCTCGGCGAGGTCAAGATCATCCCCGGCATGCCGGTGGAAGCCTTCGTCCAGACCGGCGACCGCACCATGTTCTCCTATCTGCTGAAGCCGTTCAGCGACCAGCTGATGCGCTCGTTCAGGGAGCGGTGAGCAGCCTCATCCGTCGTTCATGCGTGTTACCGTCTGTCATACTCGTCCGGCCCCATCGCCCAGGCCCACTGCTCGTGGCCACGCGCATAGGTACGGTTGGTCTCCGCGGGATTGCGGTTGACCAGCGGGCGCATGAACATCGGGTGCGTGGCGCTGCGGACCTCGTGCTCGACCGTGAACAGGTGCCTGCCGCCGTCGAGGTCGACGATGTCGCGAAAACGGTACTGGTACTGGTTGTCTTCCTGCGAGACCAGGCCGCGCTCCCTCAGGCGATGGTAGGGACCGGAGAAGTCCGTGATGTAGATCTGCACGTGATGACCGTCGAAATCCGGCTGGGGCCGGTCGGTCTCGCGGAATTGCAGGTACTGGTCCTTGCCGACCTTGACGCGCGCCATGGCGCCGTCGCCGTCTTTCAACTCCGCCGGCATTCCCATGATCCGGGGATAGAACGCGCAAATGCCTTTCGCGGTCCCGTCAGGCACATCGAACTCGACATAGGGAATGCCGAGCGTGATGCGCCCGAAGCGCGCGGCGTCCGGCTCATAGCAGCGAACGCGATTGCCCCAGGGGCAGACGGCCTCGACATGATCGTTGTGCTCGCTGAATGCGAAGGCGGTACCTTCGAGCTTCTTCGCGACCGACGCCAGCCGCGCGAGCAACGCCTCGCGCCCGGCGATGACGATCCCGGTATGGCCGCGAAGCACCTGCGCCGCGCCATGAGGCAGATGAAACTGGCTCTTGCCGACATTGACCCACATGTTGGTGTCCGACACCATCAGATAGGGATCGCGGGTCAGTCCAAGGCCTGCGACGTAGAACAACGTCGCCAGCCGCTGATCGGGCACCGTGACGTTGACGTGCTCGAAATGGATCGAGTTGCCGAGGTCTTCTGCGGTGCGGTCGAATGGCTGTTGCATCAATGCGATCCTCGAAATCCTGCGTGGCCTACGTTCTTCCTACTTCGACAAATTCTCCAGCAGCAAATTCAGCGCCGTCTTCGCGAACGCCTGCATGTTGGCCTGCCGGTCGGCGCTGCCGGTTTCCAGCGTGAACACCGCGGAATGCGGACCAGCTACCGCCATGCAGCTATGGCCGGCGGCGTCGCCGTAGCGGTTGCCGGTCGGTCCCGTCGCGCCGGTTTCCGAAAGGCCCCAGGTCGTCGAAAAGCGCTGGCGGGTCTGGCTTGCGAGCAACTCCGCATAGGGCTCGGAGGCCGAGCGAAGCCCCTTCATCGCCTCGTCCGGAATGTCCATCAGCAGCCGCCGCGCATCGCGGGTGTAGACCACCGCGCCACCGAGGAAATAGGCGGACGCGCCGGGCACCGAAAGCAGCGCCGCCGAGATCAGGCCGCCGGTCGAGGATTCCGCAACCGAAATCGTCTGCTTCCGCGCGATCAGTTGAGTTGCAATCTTTTCGGCTATCGTTACGAGCTCTTTCATCTCAACTCCCTAAAATCCCGCCAGTCATGCCCTCCTAGCACAGGAGGGTCACGCTTGCCGAGTTGCGGCGTGCGGGCGGCCCTGATTGAATGCCTCAAACGATCGCTGTTTACGCGACCCCTGAGGAACGAGGAAGCACCATGACGTCGCCGATCGCGGGTGGGGTGGATTGCGATCTGCATCCCGCCGTGCCGCATTTGACCAGCCTGTTGCCCTACATGAACGACTACTGGCAGGACCAGGTGACGACGCGCGGCATGACCGATCTGGTCTCGCAATCCTATCCGACCAATTCGCCGATCTCCTCGCGGCCGGACTGGCGGCCGGGTCAGGGCAAGCCGGGCGAAAGCCTCGCCGACATGCAGAAGCAGGCGCTCGACAAGTTTGGTGTCGCTTACGGCATCTGCAACCCGCTCTACGGCGTCCAGATGGTGTTTTCAGAGGATATGCAGGATGCGTTCTGCCGCGCGTTGAACGACTGGCTGGCCAGGGAATGGCTGGACAAAGACGCGCGGCTGCGCGGCTCGATCGTGATCTCGACGCAAAGCGTGGAAAAATCCGTGGCCGAGATCGAGCGCTGCGCCAGCGACAAGCGCTTCGTCCAGGTGTTGATGCTGGTCATGGGTGACATGCCGCTCGGCAAGCGCGCCTACTGGCCGATCTATGCCGCGGCCGAACGACTGGGCTTGCCGGTCGGCATTCATGCCGGCAGCTCCTATCACAACCCGCCGACCTCGGTCGGCTGGGGCTCCTACCACATCGAGGATTATGTCGCGCAGGCGACCGCGTTCCAGACCCAACTGACCAGTCTGATCGTCGAGGGCGTGTTCGCCCGGCATCCGAACCTGAAGATGGTGATGCTGGAATCAGGTTTCACCTGGCTGCCGGCCTATCTGTGGCGGCTGCACAAGTTCTGGCGTGGCGTGCGGATGGAAACGCCGTGGGTCGATCGCGCGCCGGCCGAAATTGTGCGCAGCAACATCCGCTTCTCGCTGCAGCCGGTCGATGCGCCGCCGGATTCGGCAACCCTGGATCGCCTGTTTAATCATATGCAGTCGGACGAATTGCTCTTATTCTCAACCGACTATCCGCACTGGCAGTTCGACGGCGACGAGGTGCTGCCGCCTGACTTGTCGCCCGATCTGGTCCGCAAGATCATGATCGATAATCCGCTCGCGACTTACGGCCGGTTGAAGATGGTGCTGGCATGATCCCGAAAAGTGGAGACCGATTTTCGGAAGAGATCATGCCAAGGAAATAAGGAGACGACGCCATGAACGTCCAGTTCCGCCCCGAGTCTTCGGCTTCCACCAGCGTCAAGACCGCGATCGCCGATTGCGACATCCATCCGGCGCGTGCCACCAATGATGAACTCTATCCGTTCATGGCCAAGCGCTGGCACGGGCATCTCCAGACTTACGGCAAGCAGGCCTATCACGGCATGATGGAAGGGCCGCCCTATCCGAAGGCGCAGCCGAATGCCTCCCGCCGCGACGCCTGGCCGCCGGAGGGCGGTCCGCAGGGGTCCTCGCTGTCCTTCATGCAGAAGCAGTTGCTCGATCCCTACAACGTCGCGCTCGGCGTGCTCAATCCGCTCAACAGCGGACAGGGCCTGCGCAACCAGGATCTGGCCGGGGCGATCTGTTCCGCGATCAACGACTGGCAGATCGAGAAATGGACCAGCAAGGACAAGCGCCTGAAGGGTTCGATCGTCGTCGCCAATGAGGACGGCGTGACCGCCGCCGCCGAAATCCGCAAGCGCGCGGGCGATCCGAACTACGTGCAGGTGCTGCTGCTCTCCCGCAACGTCGAGCCGCTCGGCCAGCGCCGCTACTGGCCGGTCTACGAGGCGGCGCAGGAGGCCGGGCTGCCGGTCGGCGTGCACGCGTTCGGCTTTGGCGGCAATCCGCTGACGCCCTCGGGCTGGCCGAGCTTCTATATCGAGGAGATGGTCGGCCATGCGCAGTGCCAGCAGACCGCGCTGGCGAGCCTCGTGCTCGAAGGCGTGTTCGAGCGCTTCCCTAAATTGAAGATGGTCATGATCGAGGCCGGCTTCGGCTGGGCGCCGTCGCTCGCCTGGCGCCTCGACAAGCACTTCGAGAAGCTGCGCAGCGAGGTGCAGCATCTCAAGCGCAAGCCGTCGGAATATATCCGCGACCACGTCTGGTGGACGACGCAGCCGATGGAAGATCCGGAGCGCCGCGAGCATCTGTTCGAGACGATCGAGTGGATCGGCTGGGACAAGCTCTTGTTCGCGACCGACTACCCGCATTGGGACTTCGACGAGCCGTCGCGGGTGCTGCCGGCCGGCGTCAGCGACATCAACCGCGAGGCGTTCTATCTCGGCAACGCCAGGAAGCTGTACGGGATATCTTGATGGTCCGGCACGTCATTGCCCCGGTGGACGAGTTACCGCCGGGAACGCGAAAATTCCTCACCATCGACGAACGGCCGATCGCGATCTTCAACATCAAGGGCGAGTTCTTCGGCCTGTTGAACCGCTGCCCGCACCAGGGCGCGGCGTTGTGCGAGGGGCCGCTGATTGGGCTCGCGCAATCCTCCGATCCCGGCGAGATCGAGTACACCAGGCTCGGCGAGATCATCCGCTGCCCCTGGCACGGCTGGGAATTCGATATCCGCACCGGGCAGTCCTACTGCGACCCGAAGCGCTTTCGCGCGCGCGCCTATCCGGTGAATGTCGAGTCAGGATCGAGCGTGGTGAAGGGGCCGTATGTGGCGGAGACACTCGCCGTGTCGGTCGAGAGCGATTACGTCGTGGTGGATCTGTAGCGGCCGTCGTTCCCCCGCGCGCCCAAGGCGCAGCGCGGTTCTTGCCGATTTCCGATAGCAGTTCGTTGTGTGTCCACGCCTATCGCGGTGTTGATCTCTTCGAAACGCATAGGCTCCGTTAACTAATTGGTCTCAGGATTATGCCGGGAACAAGAAAGTTTCCAGGCGACCGGTGCCGGCCATGATCGATGGCGTTGGCACCACGCGTGAAGCGTTCAAATGCTGCGGCTGAGACGGGCGTCACACTCCCGCTGTGCTGCTGGCGTTCCTCAAGAAGAATCCGAGTGCGGAGTCCTTTCCGGACTGACCGATACCGGACCAGCTAAATCCCCATTGAACAGTTGCGAGTGAGCAGCGGAAAGCAGCTCGGGTCACCGATGTCCATACTTCGGGAGTTGAATGACGCCATCTCCAAGGGAACGGCCGAAAGCCGTTTGCAGGCTTTGTGGCATGCAACCGACATGCTGCTGATGGGCCGGTATACCGAAAGCGAGATCTGGATATTCGGGGAAGTGATCGGGCGGCTCTCGGAGGAGATCGAACTGGCTGCGCGCTCGCAGCTCGCCAGGCGGCTGGCCCGGAGCGACCAGGCGCCGATCCATATGGTCAACAAGCTCGCTTTCGACGATTCAATTGACGTTGCCGGTCCGATCCTTCGCTATTCCGAGCGGCTCGAAAACCAGGTGCTGGTCGCAAACGCGCGCTGCAAAAGTCAGCAGCACCTGTTCGCCATTTCGCGGCGGAAGTCCATCGACGAGCCGGTTACCGATGTCCTCGTGGAGAGAGGCGACCAGACGGTCGTGAATTCAGTCGCCGTCAACACCGGCGCGCGCTTCTCGGATTCGGGCTTTCTGCAGTTGATCAAGCGTTCGGAGAATGACTCCATCCTGGCCGAGCATCTGGGGCGGCGGCGGGATATTCCGCGGCACCTGTTCCAGCAATTGATCGCGAAGGCGTCCGACGATGTTCGAAAGAAACTTCAATTCGAGCGGCCCGAAGCGCGCAATGCCGTCGCCGACGTCGCCGGATCGCTGCACGCGATGTTTGGCCCCGCGTCGAAGAACTACTTCTCCGCCAAGAAGGCCGTAGGCGCGAAACACCGGCTCGGCGACCTCGGCGAAGACCAGCTTCTCGAGTACGCCCAGGCGCGCAAGCTCGATGAAGCCGTCGTTGCGCTGTCGTTGCTGTGCGTGCTGCCGGTCGACGTGGTTGAGCGTGCGATGCTCGCCTCGGACAGAGAAGCCTTGCTGATTCTGGCGAAGGCCCTCGACCTGTCGTGGGCGACGACCATGGCGCTGTTGTTTCTTGGCGCCCCCGATCACCGGATTGCGACCAAGGATCTCGACGCCATGAAGGCAGAATTCACCCGGCTGAATGTCGAGACGTCCAGGAGGGTACTGCAGGCCTTTCATTCGCGCAGGGAAGCCGCGGGGACGAACGTGAGCCAGCGTCCTCAACTTCATGCGGTTTGAAGGGCGTCGCTTACGCTCGGATGAAAGGCCATCGCCCATGCGCGCCGGTGCGTCCGGGCGCCGCAGAATGCCAATCTGGAAGCCCGCACCTGTAATCTACTTCACATTGCAATGATGCATAATGTGTAATTTTGATAGCAGATATGCGAAGCGTCAGGGCTTGCCGAATTCGGAGGTCACAAAGGCAGACATCGCCTTTCCAACCGGGCAGACCATCGTCCGGCCAGCGCCATCATGACAACGAAAGTTTCCGGGGCGATGGTCGGCGCGCAATGCCAGCGACAAAGACGTCGCAGCATGCGTCGACCGGTTGGTGAGTCGCCTCGCTTGCGCATGTTCGGTTTGGGGTCAGACCGGGTGAGGGTCGGACCGATTGAAGGATGGAGGAGCCGTCATGATCAACGAACGAAATGGTGTGACTTTCTTCGAGTCCAAGCAGGATTATGCAGACCATCGCGCGCTCAAGGCATTGGACGCAGTCTCGTTGGGGGATGTGCGGTTTCCCTTCGGATTCTTCCTGGTCGACGAGGGGGGTAAAAAGGTTGTCGTTCCCGGGACACAGGAAGATCATCGGAAGATGCTGCTCAGGGCGTTTCCAGACATTGATCCGAAGGCTTTCACGCTGGGCCACTGCAATCCGGACTCGCAGGGCCTGGGGTGCCACGGAGGGTGCTCCGGATTCCCGTCCGGATATTTCTGCATGAGAGCTCTCGAGGAAGACATCGGCTACTACGGCTGTGCCTGCGTACCTCGATTTTAGGGGACCGATCGCGATCCGATTCCTTTTCGTTCGGGAGTGCCGCCGGAGCGTCGGTTGAAACAATGTGACCATGGCCATTGGCCCGTCGCTACGCGTAAACGACCAATTTGACGCGCCGCCTGCGGCTTCCTTGCCCATCCCTGGGGTGATAGCGTTCAGGCCGAACCCGCTCGTTTGGGGGAACATTCACATCAACGAGTTGGGTGAGCTCACATTGCTGTTTCCGTCGGATCTGACCTCGTTCCTCGACCTCATCCGCCAGCACGGCGATGTGGCCTACAGCCTCATGTTCGCCTATGCGGCCTCGCATAGCCTGCTGCTGGCGTTGTTTGCGGGCTACGCGGCGTATTCGGGAGCGCTCAGCCTTGGCACGCTGATCGCGGTCTGCTGGTTCGGCAGTTTCGCCGGTGACGTCATTCGCTTCTGGATCGGGCGTCGCTATGGCGCCCGCCTGCTCGACCGTTATCCGCGGTTCGAGCGCCCTGTGCAGACCGTGATCCGGCTGACGGATCGTCACTATCTCTGGATGATCCTGTTTCATCGCTTCCCGCACGGCATCCGCGGACTCGCGGGATTCGCTTACGGGATGTCACGGCTGCCCTGGTCCACTTTCCTGGCGCTCAACTTCGTCGCGGCGGGCCTCTGGTCCGGCGCTGTTGTCTCGGTCGGCTATGCCTTTGGTCAGGTCTCGGAGAAGTCCATCAACAATGCTTCTTCGGGCCTCGGCATCGTCATGCTGGCTTTGTTCCTCGGCCTGTCCTGGTTGCTGAGCAGAAAGCTCGACCGGATCGTGGAGCGGTACTGATCGACGCCCGAGGGATAAGTCGTCGCGGCTGCGGCGATGCGGGTCGCAGGAAAGTCCGAAAGACATTCGCCCTTTTCCTTCCTGTTCACAGCAGGTGAGGACGAGGCGGCGGTCATCCACATCAAATCACAACCCAATAATCTGACTCCGCAAGAGATTTTATTTCTTGCGGTGATTTTGCACCCCGATTGACAATGCGACGAATGAGGATTCCTGAACACAGGCCGATGCGACGCCAATCGTGGCGATGTGATGATCGGACAGTGACGCTGTCGCAAATCGTGCATCCAGCCTTGCGTTTGCAGGCTTGAACCGGTCGCTAGTTCTGACTGGCAACGTCTCCGCGGATGATGGTCACGGAGCGCGTTGTAGCAAAGTAGTGGAGTACAGCGATGAAGGCCAAGGATCGGATTTGCGAACGCGAGTACAAGATTCGTCTCGAGAGTATGCTGAAGACCGCCTTCAACACCCAAGTGCAACCGCTGAGATCACTCCAGACTGCTACCAAGAAGCGGAGAGCACAGAAAAAGGTGGCGAACAATTCTGCCTTCACGAAGTCAACGACGCCGACTTCCCGCTAAGGCTGCGTCCGCCGCGCCTCAGAGTCCGATTTGAAACGCAGTCAGCAAAATCGGGTACTTCTGATTTTTCTCGTCATGCCCGGCCTTGCGCCGGGCATCCACGTCTTTACTTCCAACGAGCGAGCACGCCGCGGGCGATTTTGTTCGGCCTAGGTCTGGCATCGCGAGGACAAGTTCAGCGCCTGGAGAAGTTCATCGAATGCATTCGGGCGGCAGGGCTTGAGCTCGACCACGGCCTTCGATTTTTCAGCCTTCGCAGCCTTGCTGGAATTGGCGAGCTTGGGCGCGGGCTTGCTGGGAGCTGCATCTTTCGGCCGGGGCTTGGGTCTTTTGACCAAGTCCTTTTTTACGTTCGCAGTAGACCCAACGACACCCGAATTCGCTTCTACAAGGACGGCGATCGGATCCGCTGGTGGCGGCGATATGGGTTCGGCGGGTGCAATCGGCTGAACCGATGCTTCCTGCGGCAAGCGGTGCACTTCCAGCCGATCACCCTTCTTCAAGGTGTCGCCTGATGCGCTTGCGTCGAGCTTCAGTTGCTCGAACGGATCCAGCTCGCTTGGCTTCGAGCGTGATGGCGTCCCCAGCTCCATGGCAATGAGAACGCCGAGGCCGATAACGATGAGACAGATCCTCATCATGATCTTGCGTTTCCGGAACGAAGATGCCTGACCAGAACAGGAGCGAATGCTCCGCCCTGCGTGGCGAAACGATCCTTGGGATTCAATAAGGCAGGTTAGCGGCACGCGCGGCAGCGATGCAGCAAAGTTTGGTAGTACGGTTAATCTGGCAGGGTAAGGAATTGTTAGCCATCGCGCTTCGTGAGGGAGAGCGCGAAGCATCTTCTCTGGTCATCGCCCGGCTTGACCGGGCGACCCAGTATTCCAGAGACCGAAGTGATGGAGCGGATACGCCGCGGAATACTGGATACCCCGACTTCGCGGGGTATGACAGCCGCTGGCG
>DATCXE010000670.1:0-9455 GCA_036565985.1 Bradyrhizobium sp. | reverse complement strand
GGCATCCTCGGCGCTGGCTGTCTCGACAAAGCCTTCGCCTGCCAGCGTGTCCGCCATGCGCTGCGCATCGTAGACGTTCATCTGGCAGCCATATGACTTAATATGCAGCTTGCGCGGCGGCTTCATGGAACCTTGGGTGCTGGGGCTTGATGGCGCCAATCCGGCGCGGGCCTTAGTTATAGGCTAAGGGGCTGAAAATCCAGCGTGGTCGGGGTGTCATTCCGGGGCGATGCGCCAGCATCGAACCCGGAATCTCGAGATTCCGGGGTCGCTTCGCGCCCCGGAATGACGACGGGGAGTCCTAGCTCACGCCCGCAACAGCCCCAAACCGCGCGATCAGGTCAGGCAATTGCCGCATATCGTCGAACGTTGCGGCAGCCCCGGCGGCGCGGAGGCCGTCGCCGTGGCCGGGGCGGCAATGGCTGCCGCCGTGAAACCCGAGCACGGTCATGCCAGCGGCCCGGCCGCCGGTGCTGCCGGGAACGCTGTCCTCGATCACCAGGCATCGTTCCGGCGGAACGTTCATCTGACGGGCAGCAAACAAAAACAGATCGGGCGCGGGTTTGCCGTTGATGACCTGAGAGGCCGAGAAGATGTTCGGCGCAAACCGATCGTAAAGCTTTGTCCGGCCGAGGGTGACGCGCATGCGCTGGTGCGATCCGCTCGAGGCGATGCAGACCGCCTGGGTGATCGCATCGAGGGCTGCGTGAATGTGCGGCACGGCTTGCAGGTCGCTCTCGAACGACCGCAATTGCTCGTCCTGCAACTGCGCGTGAAAATCGTCGGGCAGCGCGCGGCCGAGTTCGGCCTCGACTTCCGAATTTGCCTGGCGCGTCGAGCGGCCGAGGAAACGGTCGAAGACCTGTTCCTGCGTGATCGGATAACCGTGACGGCTGAGCACATCGGCATGCGCGCGGCATGAAATGACCTCGCTGTCGACCAGCACGCCGTCGCAATCGAAGATGATGAGGTCGAAATTCACGAAGACCTGTTCACGAAAATCAGGTTTTGTCTTCGTCGAGCGGAACGCAATACAGTTCCAGCCGGTGATCGACCAGTTTGTAGCCGAGCTTGCGGGCGATCTCGGACTGCAATTTCTCGATCTCCTCGGAGGTGAACTCGATCACCTTGCCGTCGCGCAGATTGATCAGGTGGTCGTGGTGGCTGTCGGGCATCTGCTCGTAGCGCGCGCGGCCCTCGCGGAAATCGTGCCGCTCGATGATTCCGGCGTCCTCGAACAGCTTGACCGTGCGGTACACGGTCGAAATCGAAATCTTGTCATCGATCGCGACACAGCGCCGGTAAAGTTCCTCGACGTCGGGATGATCGACCGAATCCGCCAGCACGCGCGCGATGACGCGGCGCTGCTCGGTCATGCGCATGCCGGTGGCCGCGCAGCGGGCCTCGATGCCGGTATTATTGTGCGCAGATGGGGATTTCAGTGCGGGCATGATCTCTTGGCCTTCGGACGTGTGGTCGAGGCTGTTGTGCCACTACCGGCATACTACGACAAGTCACGTCGCATCAGAAGCGCGTTCAATTGCTCCCCGCCAGCCTGCCGATAATAGCGTTCCCGGCGGCCAACCACGCCGAATCCGGCCCATTCATACAGCCGCCGCGCGGGCTGATTATTTTCTTCGACCTCGAGGAAGATGGTGCGCACGCCGCGGCCGGCGAGATGGCCCAAATGTGTCAGCAACAGGTTGCGCGACAGGCCGCGGCCGCGCTGGCCGGCGTCGATGGCGATGGACAATATCTCGGCCTCGTCGGCGGCCATCCGCGACACCGCAAAGCCCATGATCCTGCGCCCGATCCTCAATCGATGAACCAGCGTGTTGCGCTCGCCCAGCATCGCCTCGAATTCACCTTCGCCCCAGCCGCGGTGAAACGAGGCGCTATGCAGTTGCGCCAGCCGTGCCGCGTCGCGCGGGCTGGCCGGTTCGATCACGGCCGTGCCGCCGCTCCACCAGTCGGACAGCCATGCCATCATGATGGGAATGGCTGCGTGACATTGAGCAGCGGATCTCTCGGCGGCTTGGCGTCGGGCGCGCGCAGGTAATACGGCCGTGCGGGCGCCGTTTCGGGATCGACCGCCGCGCCCAGCCACGCGACCCAGGCGATGTCGGGTGCGGGCAGGTTGACGACGCTGACCGGCGGCGGCGCATCGGCCGGCCAGCGATTGGCCAGAATTTCTGAAGCGTTGCCGACCAGATGCGGAGCGCCGAAGCGCGCCGCATCGAGCGCTTCCGCGATCGGCGCAACTTTCGGCTTGATCAATGAACTTCCGTCGCCGGCCAGCACCTGGAAATAGACGTGGTCATGCCGCGCATCGATCGCCGATATGACCGGATACTCGCTGTGCTCGCCGATGATGGGGGCGGCAAAGGCGCTCAGTGTGGTGACGCCTACAACCGGCTTGCCGGCGGCCAGCGCGATGCCCCGCGCAGCCGAAAGGCCGACGCGCAATCCGGTAAAGCTGCCGGGGCCGGCGGTCGCCACGATGCGGTCGAATTCCGTAAACGCAACGCCCGACGCCTTCACGACGCGCGCGATCATCGGCATCAACGCCTCGGCGTGGCCGCGCTTCATCAGTTGCGATTCCTGCGCGATGACGTTGCTTGCGGAAGTGTCGAGAACGGCAGCGGCGCAGGCATCGAGCGCCGTATCGATAGCGAGGGTCAGCATGACGCCAGCGTAAAGGTTTTTCAGCGCCGGTTGAATGCGCAGGCGTGTTATTTTCCGCGTTTCATCCATCGCGAAACGGCGGCCGCCTCGCTCTACCTTCAGTGGCTCTACCTGTAGGAACACTTGCAGAAATGCTCGCGCCCCATTTTCGATGTATGTGAATTGTCATACAACTTCTGCGAAGGTAAGTCATTGAAATTATAGGAGATTAGGGTTTTCTTTACCAACCGGTGAGAGCCTGCAGCGGGGGAATATTGGTCAATAGTGGTCCGGGGCGGTTCATCTTCGGCAAAATCGAGCCGCGCCCCGTCCCTGTATTTGAGAGGGATTTTTATGTCTTTGTGGAAAAGCAATTCGGCCGCGCGCGATGCATTGGCCCAGTCGGCCGCGATCAACAGATCGCAGGCCGTGATCGAGTTCAGGATGGACGGCACCATCATCACCGCCAACCAGAACTTCCTCGATGCGATGGGTTACCGCCTGGACGAAATCCAGGGCAAGCACCACCAGATGTTTGCGCCGCCGGACCTGCGCGGCAGCGAGGCGTACAAGGCCTTCTGGGCCAGCCTCAATCGCGGTGAGTTTCAGGCAGGCGAATACAAGCGCGTCGGCAAGGGCGGCCGCGAGATCTGGATCCAGGCTTCCTACAATCCGATCATGGACAATGCCGGCAAGCCGGTGAAAGTGATCAAGTTTGCCACCGACATCACGGAGAAGAAAATCCGCGGCATGGAGGATGCGGGCAAGATTTCCGCCATCGGCCGCGCGCAGGCCGTGATCGAATTCAATCTCGACGGCACCATCATTACTGCCAATGAGAACTTCCTCGCCACCGTGGGCTACCGGCTGGACGAAATCCAGGGCAAACATCACCAGATGTTCGTCTCGCCCGGCGAGCGCGACAGCGCCGCCTATCGGGAATTCTGGGCCAAGCTCGGCCGCGGTGAATACGAGGCGGCCGAGTACAAGCGGTTCGGCAAGGGCGGCAAGGAGGTGTGGATTCTCGCTTCCTACAATCCGATCCTCGATGAGGCCGGCAAGCCGTTCAAGGTGGTGAAATTCGCCTCCGACATTACCGCGGACAAACTGAAGACGGCGAACTATGCCGGGCAGATCGAGGCGATCGGCAAGTCGCAGGCGGTCATCGAGTTCAGCATGGATGGCCAGGTGCTGACGGCCAACGCGAATTTTCTCGACACGCTCGGCTACTCGCTCGCCGAGATCCAGGACAAGCACCACAGCATGTTCGTGCCGTCGGATCAGCAGGAAGGCGAAGTCTATCGCGCGTTCTGGGCAAACCTCAATCGCGGCGAGTTTCAGTCGGGTGAATATGAGCGTGTCGGCAAGGGCGGCAAGCAGGTCTGGATCCAGGCCTCCTACAACCCGATCCGCGATCTCAACGGCAGGCCGTTCAAGGTCGTGAAATACGCTTCCGATACCACGGCGCAGGTGCTGGCGCGGATGCGGAGCGAGAAGGTCCGCGGCATGATGGAGTCGGTCGCAGCCGGAGCCGAGGAACTGAACGCCTCGGTCCGCGAAATCTCGGCAGCGATGTCGAAATCCCGCGACACCGCGCTGACCGCGGTCGAGCAGGTCGAGTCCGCCGATCAGCAGGCGCAGCGTTTGTCGGAGGCGGCGGAGTCGATGAGAAGCATCGTGCAGCTGATCGGCGACATCACCGGCCAGATCAACCTGCTGGCGCTCAACGCAACGATCGAATCGGCGCGCGCCGGCGAGGCGGGCCGCGGCTTTGCCGTGGTTGCCTCCGAGGTCAAGAACCTCGCCAATCAGGCCAAGCAGGCGACCGACAAGATCGAGCAGGAAATCGGCAATCTCAACGGCATTTCCGGCGATGTGGTCGGGGCGCTCGGCTCCATCAAGAAGGCGATCCAGGAAGTCAGCGAGTACGTGACGTCGACCGCGGCTGCGGTCGAGGAGCAGAGCACCGTCACCAGCGAGATGTCGAACGGCATGCAGCAGGCTGCCGCGGAAGCAGCCAGCCTCGGGGTGGCTGCGTAGGCTTAGGATGTCATTCCGGGATGGTGCGCAAGCACCAGACCTCAGATGTGCAATTGCACATCGGGGAATCTCGAGATTCCGGGTTCGATGCTCGCATCGCCCCGGAATGACCGCCCCATTACATCGGCCGGACTTCGACGACGTCAGGCACGAAATGCCGCAGCAGGTTCTGGATGCCGTGCTGCAGCGTCGCGGTCGATGACGGGCAGCCCGCACATGAGCCCTTCATGTTGAGATAGACAACGCCGTCCTTGAAGCCGCGGAAGGTGATGTCGCCGCCGTCATTGGCCACGGCCGGTCGCACCCGCGTCTCGATCAGGTCCTTGATGGTTGCGACTGTATCGGCGTCGGCCTCGTTGAAGAACTCGTCTTCTTCGTCCGCCGCCTCGTCGTTACCGGCGGTGCCGTCCGCCAGCAGCGGCGCGCCGGACATGTAGTGTTCCATGATGGCGCCGAGGATCGCGGGCTTGAGGTGCTGCCAGTCGCCGTCCGCCTTGGTCACGGTGACGAAATCGTAGCCATAGAACACGCTCGAGACGCCGGCCACGCCGAACAGCCGCTCGGCCAGCGGTGAGCGGGCGGCGGCTTCGCGGTTGGCGAACTCCATCGTGCCGGTATCGAGCACGGTGCGGCCTGGAATGAATTTCAGCGTGGCGGGATTGGGCGTGGCTTCAGTCTGGATGAACATCTGTTTTTCTCCGGCGTCGCCGGTTCAAGGCCGGCGCGTGAGGTTCCCTTAGCAGATGGCGACGGCGGACGCACGATCAAGAGGAGAAATCAGTTACCTTGGAACGGCATAGGTCGCGGCTCCGCGCCGTGTCCGGGACAGGAAATCTGCGAGTTCCGGCGCCGGTCTCCGTTCCCCGGACGCAGCGCAGCGCGAAGCGGTGCGCCGCTGAGCCGGGGCCCAAGGCCGCAACAGCCTCAAGACAGCCCGTCGATGTCGGAATCGCTGAGATCGCCGGGTACGAGCACGACCGGAATCGGGAAGGAACCGGCTACCTGCGCCATCATGCTGACCAGGGGGCCGGGGCCTTCGGGGCCCGGATTGGCCGCCAGCACCAGCATCGAGATGTCGACGTCCTTCTCGATCACGTCGAGGATCTGCGCGGTCGGTTCGCCCTCGCGGATTACCCGCTCCGGCGTGATCGCGGCGATGCCGTTGGCGCGCCCCGAGGCGCGGTCGAGCGCCTCGTTGGCCGCTTCCTCGGCCTCGGCGCGCATGATGTCGGCGACCCCCAGCCATTGTTGATTCTGATCCTCGATTTCGATGATGCGCAGCATCACTACACCGCCACCGACACGGATCGACCATCGGCTGGCGTAATACACCGCGCGGTCCCATTCCGCGGTGTCGTCAACGATGACAAGGCATTTTGGCTTGTGACCCGTCTCGTAGCTTCGTCGCTGGGTGGTCATACATGTCCCGGTGCTGCGCCAAACCGAAGCATGGTGCCACGGCGCGGCCGCTTCCGACAAGCGGCGTTGCGGCTGCAAGGCGGTGAGGGAACTAGCGCTTTCGGATGAAGCCGACGATATCCTTGGCCTTGTTCATGGTTTCCTCGGCGATCGCCTGCGCGCGTTCGGCGCCGTCGACCAGGATCGCGTCGACATGGCCGGGGTCGGCGACCAGCCGCTTCATCTCGGAGGCGATCGGCGCGAGTTTCGCCACGCAGAGTTCCACCAGCGCGTTCTTGAATCCGGAAAACTGTCCGCCGCCGAATTCGCGCAGCACATCGGCCTTGCTGCGCTCGGACAGCGCCGCGTAGATGCCGACGAGATTGTCGGCCTCGGGCCGGTTCTCCAGTCCCTTTTCCTCCGACGGCAACGGTTCCGGATCGGTCTTCGCCTTGCGGATTTTCTGCGCGATGGTTTCCGCATCGTCCGTCAGGTTGATCCGCGAATTGTCCGAGGCGTCGGACTTCGACATCTTCTTGGTGCCGTCGCGCAAGCTCATCACCCGCGTCGCAGGCCCGGTGATCAACGGCTCCGGCTGCGGGAAGAACAATCCGCTGTTGAAGCCAAGGCTGCGGATCGAGTCGGCAAAGTCGTTGTTGAATTTCTGCGCGATGTCGCGCGACAGTTCGAGATGCTGCTTCTGGTCCTCGCCGACGGGCACATGGGTGGCGCGGTACAGCAAAATATCCGCCGCCATCAGCACCGGATAGTCGTAGAGACCAACTGAAGCCGCCTCGCGATCCTTGCCGGCCTTTTCCTTGAACTGGGTCATGCGGCTGAGCCAGCCGACACGCGCCACGCAGTTGAAGATCCAGGCGAGCTCGGCGTGTCCCGGGACCTGGCTCTGGTTGAACACGATGTGTTTCTTCGGATCGATGCCGGCGGCAATGAAGGCTGCCGTCACCTCGCGGGTGTTGCGCGCGAGCTCGGCCGGCCCGCCCCAGACGTCCACGCCTTGGGTGATCGCGTGCATGTCGACGACGCAATAGATGCAGTCATGGGTCTGCTGCATCTTCACGAAATTGACGATCGCGCCGAGGTAATTGCCGAGATGCAGATTGCCCGTCGGCTGGACGCCCGAAAATACTTTTTCGACAAAAGCCATTGTCAGCTTCCTGAAGATGCCTGTTTCGGGCCGTCGTTTGCCACGCAGGGGCTGTCAGCGCAAGTCGGCGAGCTTGTTTTGCCTGATGGCGTTAACCGCTTCGCGCCAGCCGGTGACGCCGAAAAGCCGCAGAAGCAGGCCGTAAATCGCAATTGCCGCCGATATCACGACCAGTGGCAACACGGCTTGCACGAGACCGTGCGCGCCCCAGGCGAGCACGGGCAGGAGGCGTGTCGCACACCACAGCAGCGCCCCCATCGCGAGCGCCGAAATGACGATGCGCGGCAGCCGCCGCTTTGCTTCCGCATCGATCGAAAAGCCAAAGGTCTCCGCGCCGCGGCGGATCAGGCTGAGCGCGATGCTCCACGCCCCCAGCGCGATCGCGGCGGCAATGCCATCGGCGCCGAACCAGTGGCCGAGCAGGAAGGCGGCCGCGATCGCCAGCACGACGCCCTTCAGCGTCGCCAGCAGCGGCGTGACCGTATCCTCGCGCGCGAAGAACGCCGGCGACAGCGCCTTCACCAGCACATGCGCCGGGAGCGCCAGCGCCAGCCACATCAGCGCGCGGGTGGTCGCTTCGGTATCTGCAGCGGTGAAGGCGCCACGCTCGAACAGCAGCCGCACGATCGGCTCGCTCAGCACGATCAGGCCAAGCGTTGCCGGCAGCGCCAGCCCGACCGCGAGTTCGAGGCCGCGCGATTCCGCCCGCGCGATGGCTGTGTGATCCTCAGCCCGCACCGCGCGCGTCAATTCCGGGATCAGCACGGTGCCCATGGCGACGCCGACGATGCCGAGCGGCAGTTCGACCAGCCGATTGGCGAAATAGAGCCACGACACCGCCGACGGTGACGCCGACGCGATGATCGCACCGGCGACCATCAAGAGCTGCGGCGCGCTCGATGCCATCATGCCCGGGCCGGCCTTGGCGAGGAAGCCACGGATTTCCTTGTCGAACGAAATTCGCAAAGGTTTCGCGATGCTCTTGCCGTTGCGCAGCACCAGCACGGAAAGCTGCAACAATCCGGCGATGCCGACGGTCGCGGCGATGATCTGCGCGGCGCGGGCGCTGCCTTGCGGAACGATCAGCAGCACGGCCATCACAGCGATCAGCGCGATGTTGAACAGCAGCGGCGAGAACGCCGTCAGCGCGAAGCGGCCCTGCGCGTTCAACAGCGCCATCATCACCGTCACCGGCCCGGCAAAGGCGAGATACGGCAGCATCAGCCGCGCATTGTCGGTGGCGAGCTGCAGCGTCTCGCGGCCGGAAAACCCCGGCGCCAGCGCCATGATCACAAGCGGCATCGCCAGCGCCAGCAGCACCGTGGCCGCGATCAGCGCCGCGGTGACAGTTCCGAGCACACGGCCGGCAAACGCTGCGGCCGCGACCGCGCCGCCGCTCTCGCGCACCCGCAGCCATGCCGGCACCAGCGCCGCGTTCAGCCCGCCCTCGGTCAGCAGCCGGCGCACGACATTGACCAGTTGAAACGCCGCCAGGAACGCATCCGCCACCGGCCCGGCGCCCAGCAGCGCCGCGACCAGCGAATCGCGCGCGAAGCCAAGCAGCCGCGAGGCCAGCGTTCCCGAGGACACCGTGAGAAAGGAGCGGATCATTCAGTTCGTATAGCAGCGAGAAGTAAGCGAACACTACCAATTGCCTCCAGCCGACCCTCATCCTGAGGACCGCGAAGCGGCGTCTCGAAGGATGCGGCCACAGTCCGGGCCATACATCCTTCGAGACGCGCTTTCGCGCTCCTCAGGATGAGGGGCGGGCAGCCTTGCTGGCGCGGGGCCGATCTGGTAGGCCGCAGCCTTCCTGGCCGTGCCCGGCCAATTCGTAAATCGCCGTAAACAGGACTGATCGATGACTGAAGCAAAGTACGACGTTCTCGGGATCGGCAATGCGATTTTCGACGTGCTGGTGCAGACCGATGAGGGCTTTCTCGTCCGCCACGGCATGACCAAGGGCGGCATGGCCTTGATCGACGAGGCGCGGGCGGCTGCGATCTACGGCGACATGGGCCCGGCGACCGAGATGAGCGGCGGCTCCGGCGCCAACACCATCGTCGGCCTCGCCGGCTTCGGCGCGCGGGCCGCCTTCATCGGCAAGGTCAAGAACGACCAGATCGGCGGTCTTTATACCCACGACATCCGCGCCGCCGGCGTCGCCTTCGAAACAGTGGCCGCGTCC
>DATCXE010000153.1:0-2950 GCA_036565985.1 Bradyrhizobium sp. | reverse complement strand
GCGCGCACCAGGGCCCGCTTCCGGCATCTGGTAGACCTTGAGCCAGTAGACGCGGCCGGTGCTGGTGAAGGTCAGCAGGGTGTCGTGCGTATTGACCACCCACAACTGCTCGACAACGTCCTCGTCCTTCAGCGCCGAGGCCGAACGCCCCTTGCCGCCGCGCTTCTGCGCGCGGTACGTGCTGGCCGGCTGGCGCTTGATGTAGCCCGTATGCGACAGCGTGACCACGACGTCTTCCGGCGCGATCAGGTCGAGTACGTTGAGGTCTTCCTGCGAATGCTGGATCTCGGTGCGGCGAGCATCGCCGAACTCGGCCTTGACCGCCTCCAGTTCCTCGCGGATCACTTCCAGCAAACGGTCGGGGTTCTCCAGGATCTCGATCAGGCCGCGGATGGTCTCCAGGATCTGCCGGTATTCGTCGGAAAGCTTCTCCTGCTCCAGCCCGGTCAGGCGGTGCAGCCGCATCGCCAGGATTTCCAGTGCCTGCGCCTCGGACAACTGGTAGCCGTCGGCCTTCAGGCCATCGCGCGGATCCATCTCTTCCGGTCGCGATGCCTCGGCACCCGTGGCCGAAAGCAGCGCACGCACCAGGCCCGCTTCCCAGCGCCGCGCCGTCATGCGCTCGCGCGCCTCGGCCGGCGACGACGAGGTCTTGATCAGCTCGATCATCTCGTCGATGTTGGCCAGCGCGACCGTCAGGCCCTCGAGGATATGCGCGCGGGCGCGTGCCTTGCGCAGTTCGAAGATCGTGCGGCGGGTGACCACTTCGCGACGATGGCGGATGAATGCCTCGAGGATGTCCTTGAGGTTCAGCAGCTTCGGCTGGCCATCCAGCAGCGCCACCATGTTGATGCCGAAGGTGACTTGCAGCTGGGTCTGTTGGAACAAATTGTTCAGCACGACGTCGCCCATCGCGTCCTTGCGGATCTCGATGACGATGCGCATGCCGTCCTTGTCCGATTCGTCGCGCAGCTCGCTGATGCCTTCGAGCTTCTTTTCCTTGACCAGCTCGGCGATCTTCTCAATCAGCCGCGCCTTGTTCACCTGGTACGGCAACTCGTGGACGATGATCGTCTCGCGACCGTTCTTCTCGGTCTCGACCTCGGCCTTCGCGCGCACCAGGATGCGGCCGCGGCCGGTGCGATACGCCTCGATGATGCCGGACGAGCCGTTGATGATGCCGTAGGTCGGGAAATCCGGCCCCGGGATGTAGTGCATCAGATCGTCGATCGACAGCGACGGCTCGTCGATCAATGCCATCGTCGCCGCAATCACCTCGTTGAGATTGTGCGGCGGGATGTTGGTGGCCATGCCCACTGCGATGCCGGCGGAGCCGTTGATCAGCAGACTGGGTACGCGGGCGGGAAGCACCAGCGGTTCGCGCTCGCTTTCGTCGTAGTTGAAACCGAAGTCGACGGTTTCCTTGTCGATGTCGGCCAGCATCTCGTGGGTGAGGCGCGACATGCGCACCTCGGTGTAACGCATCGCGGCAGCATTGTCGCCATCGACCGAACCGAAGTTGCCCTGGCCGTCGACCAGCATGTAGCGCAGCGAGAACGGCTGGGCCATGCGCACGATCGCGTCGTAGACCGACTGGTCGCCATGCGGATGGTATTTACCGATCACGTCACCGACCACGCGGGCCGACTTCTTGTACGGCTTGTTCCACGCATTGCCCAACTCGTTCATCGCGAACAATACGCGGCGGTGCACGGGTTTCAGGCCATCACGGACATCCGGGAGGGCGCGGCCCACGATCACGCTCATGGCGTAATCGAGATAGCTCTGGCGCATCTCGTCTTCGATGTTGACGCGAATCACTTCTTTGGCGAGCTCTGCCATCAATCGGCTTCCCTGATAACGAAAAAAGGACGCTGGCACCGCGCCTCAAGCGCGTGCGCAAGCGACCCGAAATCAACCCCGTGAGTGTATCACGAACGGCATCAAAAAGACAGGATTTAACTATTAAAAATCAATAACTTACGCAACCGTCCCGGAGCGTTCGAAAAGCATTCCGCGGGCTGTCGAAAAATTGACCAGCGCTGCAGTCGCCGAACCGGCGCCACGGCCAGCGCCGACTACCGGCGCAGCCCCGGAAAGCTCATCAGAATCTGCATGTCGACCAGCAGGCCAGGCGCGCCACCGGCCGCAAAAACGCGACCTCGCGCGACAGTTTCAGCATCCAAACATTGCCTGCATGGCGATGCTGTTCGGTCGCTCGATCACGCCACGCTCGGTGACGATCGCATCGATCAGTTCCGCCGGCGCCACGTCGAACACGGGGTTCCACGCCTGCGCCCCCTCGACCACGGTACGGTGGCCGGCGGTGCTGAGCAACTCGGCCGGATCGCGCAACTCGATCTCGATTTCCTCGCCGCTGCCGGTGGCCATGTCGACGGTGGAGGACGGCGCCACCACCATGAACTTCACGCCGTGGTACTTCGCCGCGATCGCCAGCTGGTAGGTGCCGATCTTGTTCGCGGTGTCGCCGTTCGCGGCGATGCGATCGGCGCCCACGATCACCCATTGCACGGCACCGGATTTCATCAGGTGCGCCGCGGCGGAGTCGGCGATCAGCTGGGCCGGGATGCCGTCGCGCACCAGCTCCCACATGGTCAACCGGGCACCTTGTTGCCACGGCCGGGTCTCGCCGGCGTAGACCCGCGCGATGCGCTCCGCCGCGACGCCGGCGCGGATCACGCCCAATGCGGTGCCGTAGCCGGCGGTAGCCAGCGAGCCGGTGTTGCAGTGGGTCAACACGCCCGAGCCGGGGGCGATCAATGCGGCGCCCAGCTCGCCCATGCGGCGGTTCGCGGCCAGGTCTTCGTCCTGGATCGCCTGCGCTTCGCGCAGCAGCGCGTCGGCGTCGGCGCCGGCCGCGATGCGTTTCTTCATCCGGTCCAGCGCCCACATCAGGTCACTGCGGTCGGCCGCGCCGCCCGCAACGTCG
>DATCXE010000605.1:0-6980 GCA_036565985.1 Bradyrhizobium sp. | reverse complement strand
CGGGCGCGGGCCGGCCGGTTTCGAACGATAGAATTTCCGCCGTCATGCCGTTCCCATCCGATCCAGCAACGCGTCCAGCTCAGCCCGTGCCGCCTGCCGGTCGAGCGGCTCTGGAGGCTTTCGCGAGGCCAGCGCCCGCCTGGCGCGTTGCAGCGCCTCGTCAGTCAGTTCCGGCGTCTCGCGTGCCACGTCGCGCATCTCGTCGAGCTTGCCGTTGCAATGCAGGATCATGTCGCAGCCAGCATTGACGATGGCGCGCGTCCGCTCGGCGATCGATCCCGCCAGCGCATTCATGGAGACGTCATCACTCATCAACAAACCCTGGAACCCAATTTGGCCGCGAATCACCTGCCGGATGATTGTCGCAGATGTCGTCGCCGGTTGGGCGGGGTCCAGCGCGCTAAACACAACATGCGCAGTCATCGCCATCGGCAGGTCCGCCAGCGGTCGGAAGGCGGCGAAATCGGTCCGTTCCAGCTCTTCGCGCGGCGTATCGACGGTCGGAAGCCGGAAATGGCTGTCGGCGGTGGCCCTGCCGTGGCCGGGAATGTGCTTCAGGACGGGCAGGACGCCGCCCTGCTCCAATCCCCCGGTGACCGCCCGGGCGATCGCCGCGACCTTGGCCGGTTCGGTTCCATAGGCGCGGTTGCCGATCACGGCATCGGCGCCGGCCACGGGCACATCCGCCAGCGGCAGGCAGTCGACGGTGACGCCGAGGTCGATCAGGTCGGCCGCGATCAGGCGCGAACTTAGCTTGGCGGCCTGCAAGCCCAGCGCCGGGTCGAGGTCGTACAGCGCCCCGAACGCCGCACCCGGCGGATAGACCGGCCAATGCGGCGGGCCGAGCCGCGCCACCCGGCCGCCCTCCTGGTCGATCAGGACCGGGGCATCCGCCTCGCCAAGGCAATTCCGAAATTCATTAACAAGCGCAGATACTTGAGCCGGAGTCTCGACATTGCGTTTGAAAAGGATGAAGCCCCATGGCCGCTCGGCACGGATGAATTCGCGCTCGGCAGCGCTCAATTCAAGTCCCGATACGCCCGTGATGAATGCGCGGCTGCTCATGGGGGCCGATTAGGCCCCTCACAGCCCCGCGGTCAAGGAAACCGCCGTTAATTCCTTTGGACGACGCACTGGCCCCCGGCAGATTTCAGGCTGCCGCAGAACTGCGAGGCTTCGTCCGACGAGCCGAAAGGCCCGACCATGGCGCGGTAGTACACGCCCTTTTCGCCGAGATCGGCGCGCTTGATCACAGGCGAGCGGGATCCCAGCACGTTCGGGAACTTGCCCTGCAGCGTCCGGAAGGAGGCCTGTGCATCAGCCTCGTTCTTCTGCGAGGAGACCTGGACCAGATAACCACCGCTGGCAGCCGGTACCGTCTGGGCCGGATTGGTCGCCGCTACGCGGGTCGGCGCGGGATCGGATGCCTGGCCGGCCTGCGGCGCCAGGGACATCGGCGTATTCGCGCTTGCATTGGCCGAGGCAGGGTTGCGGGAACCCGGAGCAGCCTGGAGCGCCGCAGCGGCGGGAACGGTCGCCGGCGCCGCAACCGACCGCGTCGTCGGACCCTGTCGCGCCGGAGCGGTTGTCGCGCCGGTGGGGATGCCGCCGTTCTCGGCCGCGTCGCCCTTCACCGCAAGCGTCTTGACCCGGCGCGGCTCGTTGTTCGGCATGGTCCCGTTGGCTGCGGTTGCCAGCGTGGCCCCGTTGGGAGAAACGCTCGCAACCTGTGGCGGGTTGCTGTTCTGGTTCAGCGGCGGGAACACCACGCGTGGCCCGCCGGACCTGGTGACATCCACCGGCGTCTCCTCACGCGACACCAGCCTTTCGCCGCCGTCGCCTGACGGCAGGCGGTCCGGGGTCTTCGCGGCAACATCGGATTGGGCCGGCACCACCTTGGTCGGGCTGTTGTCGGCCCTGATGATCGGAGGCTCGCCGCTGCGGGGCGAACCGACATAGGTGCGGTAGGCAAAGGCAGCGCCCGTCCCCACCACGGCCAGCGCCAGCACGGCGGCGACCGTCATCAGCCCGCTCGAGCGCTTCTTCGGCGCGGGCTCCTCTTCCTCATAGCCATCGTTCTGATAGGCGTAAGGATCGTCCGGATAGGCCGGATCGCGCTGATAATCCTGCTCGCCGGATTCGATCCGGCCGTAGAGCGCATCGTCGTAACGCGACGGATCCTGCTGCGGCTCGGCGTCGGCAAATCGTGGCTGCTCGTAATCGTCCTGCTCATACGCCTGCGGTTGCTGGGCGCCGTAACGATGCAAGGGATGCACCGGCGCCGGCTGCTCATATTCCGGCTCGTCGTCGTAATCCTGCGCCGGCAGCGGTGGCGGTGGCGCCGCCTCGTGCCTGCCGCGCTGCATCCATGACGGCGGACTCGGCGGAGCGCTGTCAGCTTCGTCGGGCAGATCATCGTATTGCTCGGGCGCGGAATATTGCGGACGAATATTCGCGCGCGACTGCAGCGGATGCGGGGGTGGCTTGGCGGCGGATCCGAGCGGATCCGTTTGTCCGATCAGCCTTGCCAGTTCAGCCAACGGATCGCTCTCGCCACGGCCCGCGCCGTGGGGATCGCCGCGATCATAGTCAGCGCCGAGATAAGGTCGTTCCTGATATCGTTCAGCCATCGTGATGATGATCCCCTTCGGGACAGCGCCAACCCGCCATGTCAACGAACCATGACGAGCGAATTGGCCCCTGCCAGATACCCCACGAACCCCCATTCGTGAGGGCCTTCGCCCCTACCTATCGCATCTCGGTTGGGGCTTGGACGCCGAGAACGGCTAAGCCCGATGCCAGAACCGAGACGACGCCCTGAACCATTGCCAAACGCGCCCTCGTAATCTCTGCATCATTAGTCATAATGAAGCGTAAATAGGGCAAATCGCGCCCTTTGGTCCATAACGCGTGAAATTCACTGGCCAAATCATATAGATAAAAAGCGATTCGGTGGGGTTCATGCGCTGTCGCCGCCGCCTCGAGCATCCGCGGATAGAGCGCCAGCCGCTTCAATAGGTCCAATTCGGCCGGATCGGTCAGCCGTTCCACCGGGGCATCCCCCAGCCAGGCCGCCCGGGCAGCGTCGTCTTCGGGCAAATCAGGCAACACCTCGCGGGCGTTCTTGAAGATCGAGTGGCCGCGGGCGTGACCGTACTGCACGTAGAAAACAGGATTGTCTTTCGACTGCTCGAGCACTTTGGCGAGATCGAAATCGAGCACGGCATCGTTCTTGCGGAACAGCATCATGAACCGCACGGCGTCTGAACCCACCTCGTCCACGACTTCGCGAAGCGTGACGAAATCGCCCGAGCGTTTCGACATCCGCACCTGCTCGCCGTTGCGCAACAGGCGAACGAGTTGCACGACCTTGACGTCGAGCGCGGCCTTGCCGCCGCTGATACCCTTCACCGCCGCCTGCATGCGCTTGATGTAGCCGCCGTGATCGGCGCCGAACACGTCGATCATGTCGAGGAAGCCGCGATCGACCTTGTTCTTGTGATAGGCGATGTCGGACGCGAAATAAGTGTAGCCGCCGTCCGACTTGATCAGCGGACGATCGACATCGTCGCCATAGGCGGTGGCGCGGAACAGCGTCTGGATCCGATCCTCGTAGTCCTCGACCGGCTTGCCTTTCGGCGGCGGCAGGCGGCCTTCGTAGATATCGCCCTTGGAACGCAGGAAATCGATGGTCTCGGTGACCTTGTTGTTGCCGGTCTCGACCAGCGACCGCTCCGAAAAAAACACGTCGTGCTTGATGTTCAGCGCCGCGAGATCGCCCTTGATCATGTCCATCATCATGGCGATGGACTTGTTGCGGACGATCGGCAGCCACGCGCTTTCCGGCACCGCCTTGAGCTTGTCGCCATGCTCGGCGGCGAGCGCCTCGCCCACCGGCACGAGATAGTCGCCGGGATAGAGCCCTTCCGGAATCTCGCCGATATCATCGCCGAGCGCCTCGCGGTAGCGCAGGAACGCCGAGCGCGCGAGCACGTCGACCTGGGCGCCCGCATCGTTGATGTAATATTCGCGCGTGACGTCATAGCCCGCGAACTGCAACAGGCTACCCAGCGCGTCGCCGAACACGGCGCCGCGGCAATGGCCGACATGCATCGGGCCGGTCGGATTGGCCGAGACGTATTCGACGTTGACCTTGGCGCCGCGGCCGATCGCGCTTTTGCCGTAGGACACATTTTCGCGCAGCACGGTGCGAAGTTCGTCGGCCCAGACCTGGGGCTTGAGGGTGAGGTTGATGAAGCCGGGCCCGGCGACATCGACAGAAGCGACCAGATCGTCGGCGCGCAGCCTTTCGGCGATCCTGTCGGCAAGATCCCGCGGCTTCACTCTGGCGTCCTTGGCGAGCACCATCGCGGCATTCGTCGCCATGTCGCCATGGCTCGCATCGCGCGGCGGCTCGACCACGACGCGGGAAAAATCGATGCCGGCGGGCCATTGGCCCTCGGCGGCCAGTGCGGCGCAGATCGCGTGCACGCGCGCGAGCACGTCGGCAAACAGGTGTTGTGAAGCTGACTTGTCGGACATGGGCGCCGCCTAACGCAAATCCGGGGTCGAGTCAAAAAGCCTTTGGTGCTCCATCAGGGCAAAACGGTCGGTCATTCCGGCGATGAAATTGCCGATCCGCCGCGCCCGCTCGCCCTCGCTCTCGCGCTCCGACCCCTCGACCCATTCGGCCGGCAGGTCGCCGGGCGAGGCCTGGTAGCGTGCGAACAGGTCGAACAGGATCGCTTCCGCCTCGCCCATCACGCGCATCACCCGCGTGTGGCGGTACATGTGCAGTTTCAGGAACGCCTTGATCCCGGCCTCCTCCTGCGCGACTTGAGGCGGAAACGCGACCAGCGGCTGATGGTGGCGCCGGACGTCGTGAGCCGATTGCGGCTTTGCGGCTGCAAGGCGTTTGCCCGTCTCGGACATGACGCCCCCGATCATGTACGAAATCAGTTCGCGCACCAGTTCCGCCCCGCGCCTGGCATCGTCGAGCGCGGGATAATGCCGGTCGATCTCCTTGATGATCGCCTCGGTGAGCGGCATCACCTTGAGATCGTCGATGCCAAACAGCCCGGCGCGCAGGCCGTCGTCGATATCATGGGCGTCATAGGCGATGTCGTCGGCAAAGGCCGCGACCTGCGCTTCCAGCGAGGCGTAGCTCCATAGCTCCAGATCGAACTTACGGTTAAAGTCGGCGATGCCGATCGGGATGCCGCTATCGTGGTATGGCCCGGCGGGGGCCCCGCTCCGCTCTGCCAGCGGGCCGTTGTGCTTGACGATCCCTTCGAGCGTTTCCCAGGTCAGGTTCAGCCCGTCGAATTCGGGATAACGGTGCTCCAGCGACGTGATGACCCGCAGTGCCTGCGCGTTGTGATCGAAGCCGCCATGGGCCTTGAGGCATTTGTCGAGCGCCCGCTCGCCGGCATGGCCGAACGGGGGGTGGCCGAGGTCATGCGCCAGCGCCAGCGTCTCGGTGAGGTCCTCGTCGAGCCCGATCTGGCGGGCCAGCGCACGGGCGATCTGCGCGACTTCCAGCGAATGGGTCAGCCGGGTGCGGTAATGATCGCCTTCGTGGAACACGAAAACCTGCGTTTTGTGCTTCAGCCGGCGGAACGCGGTAGAATGAATGACCCGGTCGCAATCCCGCCGGAACGGGCTGCGGGTCTTGCTCGGCGGCTCGGCAAACAGCCTCCCCCGGCTGGAATCGGGGTCGCAGGCATAGGGCGCGCGGGGGGCAGCCATTCCGACCGACACGATTTTTTAGTCCTTATCCATTTGATTCCACGGGATTACGCACTTAACTATGTCTGACGTCTCATACCAAATGAATTGGGTACGACGGCCCGGAGAGCATGTCATGACCACTGCCATCACCGTCAGCGAGCGGGCCGCCCGCCGCATCGGCGAGATCCTCAAGACCGAAGGCGACGGCGCCATGCTGCGCATCTCCGTCGAGGGCGGCGGCTGCTCCGGCTTCCAGTACAAATTCGACGTCGACCGCGCCAGGGCCGAGGACGACCTGGTGATCGCGCGCGAGGGCGCGGTGGTGCTGGTCGATCCGGCGTCGGTGCCGTTCCTGGCAGGTTCGGAAGTCGATTTCGTCGACGACCTGATCGGCGCCTCGTTCCGCGTGGTGAACCCGAATGCGACGGCGTCGTGCGGCTGCGGGACCAGTTTTTCGGTTTGAGATTTCCAATCTGAGAGACAGCGCAACGGCGTCCGCCCAATCGGAGATCGTCATCCCCGCGCAGGCGGGGAGTACGCCGCGGCGTATCGTTTGAATCATGATCGTCTCTGGAATACTGGATCCCGCCTGCGCAGGGATGACGGCTATTGCCGTCATTGCGAGCGCAGCGAAGCAATCCATGTATCGACGTTGGAATAGATGGATTGCTTCGCTGCGCTCGCAATGACGGGTGGGTATAGTTTTGCTTTCTCGCGACACCCTGTGCCCGAGCTTTGCATCTTCGTTGGCCCTCGCGAAAACCGGCCTTCCCTGCGCAGTGGCTTTATTGATGGTTTCGCGCCATCACTGGCGTCTCTCGAATACGTCATCACCCGCATGCGCGGGTGATGACGGCTGAGTATGACATCGATCTCTGATCGTCCGAGGGACGCGCTTTGTATCGTAGCGGAAGCCTATCGCATTGTGATCGTCACGCCGCCCACTGCGGCCGACAGTTCTGCGCCCACGCGGGCTCCGCTGAGCTGCAGGATGACGCCGTTGGCGTTCTGCAACTGCGTACCTCCTGCGCCGGCGGCGATCGCACCGCCTGCGCCGACTACGGCGTAGCTGCCTGCAAGGTCACCCGGTCTCTGCAGGTTCAATGCCTTGCCCACAAACTTGCTGGTGGATGCACCGATCGAAAGGCCCACGCTCATCCCCGAAACCGTGAAGGGATATCTCTTGCCGCGAAATGTCAGTACACCCTGGCCACCGCCGACATCGACGATAAATCCGCCCTTGGTAAATA
>DATCXE010000594.1:0-11547 GCA_036565985.1 Bradyrhizobium sp. | reverse complement strand
CGCCGCAAGTTCCGCGGTCGAGCATTCCGTGACCATGAACTCGGACGTCGAAATATCGATCCAGGAAAGGCCCACGCGGTCGCCGCCGCTTGATCCACGGGCGCGCGCGATCGCCAGCAGATAATTGTTGGTGCGGGCATCCAGCAGCGTGTCTTCGGTCAGCGTGCCCGGCGTCACCAGCCGCACCACGCCGCGGGCCACCACGCTTTTATTGCCGCGGGCGCGGGCGGCAGCCGGATTCTCGGTCTGCTCGCAAACCGCGACCCGGTGGCCGGCATTGATCAGGCGATGCAGATAGTCCTCGGAGCGTTCCACCGGCACGCCGCACATCGGGATATCCATGCCCTGATGCTTGCCGCGCTTGGTCAGCACGATGCCGAGCGTTTTCGAGGCGATCTCGGCGTCCTCGAAGAACAACTCGTAGAAATCGCCCATCCGGTAGAACAGCAGCAGCCCGGGATGAGCGGCCTTGATCTCGAGGTACTGTTCCATCATCGGCGTGACGCGCGAATTGGCGTCAACGGCCGGCGTGGCTTCGGGGGGCGCAGGGGCGGGGATGGATTGCTGGATCGTCATTGCGGCGCAAACTACAAAATTTCGCCGCCCGGTCCTATTCCCTTACCTGCATTGTCCGAGTTTTCCACGCCCGCCGCTAGCCAATTCATCATGCCAGCACTGTGAGCATGATGGGCCTGTCGCGAAAGCGCCGCCGGGGAACGCCGCCTCAATTGACCTGTCGCGGGCACGCTCCTAAAACTCGCCATCAAACCTACCGGGTCAACGCCTAAAGCGCGGCATTCAGGGAGAAATTCAATGCGTGATGTGTTCATTTGCGATGCCGTCCGGACCCCTATCGGCCGCTTCGGCGGCTCGCTCGCCAAGGTGCGCGCCGACGATCTGGCTGCTGTTCCGATCAAGGCGCTGATGGCGAAGCATCCCGGGCTGGACTGGGCCTCCGTCGACGAAGTGTTTTTCGGTTGCGCCAACCAGGCCGGCGAGGACAACCGCAACGTCGCGCGCATGGCGCTGCTGCTCGCGGGCATGCCGGATACGGTTCCCGGTCAGACTCTCAATCGCCTGTGTGCATCCGGCCTCGACGCGGTCGGCGCCGCGGGTCGCGCGATCCGGGCCGGCGAAATCGATTTCGCGATTGCCGGCGGCGTCGAATCCATGACCCGCGCGCCGTTCGTGATGGGCAAGGCGCCGGAAGCGTTCGCGCGCTCGGCCGAGATCTTCGACACCACGATCGGCTGGCGCTTCATCAATCCGCTGATGAAGGCTCAGTACGGCGTCGACGCGATGCCGGAGACCGGCGAGAACGTCGCCGAGGAATATCAGGTGTCGCGCGCCGACCAGGACGCGTTCGCGATCCGCTCGCAACAACGCGCGGGCGCGGCGATCGCCGCCGGCTATTTCGCCGAGGAAATCACGCCGGTGTCGGTGCCGGGCGGCAAGGCCGGCCCGATCACGGTCGACAAGGACGAGCATCCGCGCCCCGAAACCACGCTGGAGGGCCTTACCAAGCTGAAGCCGATCGTGCGCAATCCCGGCACGGTGACCGCGGGCAACGCGTCGGGCGTCAACGACGGCGCGGCCGCGATGATCCTCGCCTCCGAAGCCGCGGTGAAAAAGCACGGGCTGACGCCGCGGGCGCGCATCCTCGGGCTGGCGTCGGCCGCGGTGCCGCCGCGCATTATGGGCATCGGCCCGGTGCCCGCGACCCGCAAGCTAATGGAGCGTCTGGGCATCAAGATCAGCGACTTCGATTTGATCGAGCTCAATGAAGCCTTCGCCTCGCAGGGAATAGCGTGCCTGCGGCAACTGGGTGTCAAGGACGACGCCGATTTCGTCAACCCGCACGGCGGCGCGATCGCGCTCGGCCATCCGCTCGGCATGAGCGGCGCGCGGCTGGCGCTGACGGCGGTGCACGGCATGGAGAAGCGGGGCGGGAAGCTTGCCCTGGCAACCATGTGTGTCGGTGTCGGCCAAGGCGTCGCGGTTGCGATCGAAAAGCTGAACTAAGACAACTATTTGGGAGGGCTGAAAACAGCCCTTTCCCGGATTAGTTATGTCATATAATGATCCGGCGACGCCGCTCAGCGACAAAATTGCAAGGCAATTTTGCGCCGAGACCGCGAGGCGAGGGAGGAATTCGTCATGACATTGCTCTATCCGCTGCAATCGCTGGCGGCGCATCCGCCGCGGCTTTCACCCGGCTACAAGAGCACGGTGAAGCGCTCGCCTTCCAAGCCGCTGATCCCGATGCGGCATACGCTGTCGGAACTGACCGGCCCGGTCTATGGCCACGAGACGGTGCGCGAGAACGACCACGATCTCACGCTGCAGGGCAAGGGCGAACCGCTCGGCGAACGCATCATCGTGCACGGCCACGTGCTCGACGAAGATGGCCGCGGCGTGCCGAACGCGCTTGTCGAACTGTGGCAGGCCAATGCCTGTGGCCGCTATGTCCACGTCGTCGATCAGCACCCCGCGCCGCTCGATCCGAACTTCACCGGCGCCGGCCGCGCGCAATCGGATGCGCAAGGCTATTACCGCTTCGTCACCATCAAGCCCGGCGCCTATCCCTGGGGCAATCACCACAACGCCTGGCGTCCCGCCCACATCCATTTCTCGGTGTTCGGCCATTCCTTCGTCTCGCGCCTTGTGACGCAGATGTATTTCCCCGGCGATCCGCTCTTCCCGTTCGATCCGATCTTCAATTCGGTGACCGACGAAAAGGCGCGCAACCGGATGATCTCCTCGTTCGATCTGGAGAATACCAGGCCGGATTGGGCGCTGTGCTACCGCTTCAACATTGTGCTGCGCGGGCGCAACGCCACGCCGATGGAGAACAAGTAAGTGCAACAGACCAAGCCTGACGGGATCACTCCGTCGCAGACCGTCGGTCCGTATTTCGCCTATGGCCTGACCTCGAACGGCAAGTACGACTGGAACGATGCCTTCAGCAACAATCTGGTGACGCCGGATACGTCGGGCGAGCGCATTCGCGTCGAGGGCAGGGTGTTCGACGGCGACGGCGCGATCGTGCCGGATTGCATGCTGGAGATCTGGCAGGCGGACGCGCAGGGCAGGTTCTCCGACCCGCAGGACAAGCGGGCGCTGCCGAACTCGTCGTTCAAGGGGTTCGGCCGCATCGGCACCGATGCAAACGGCGCCTATGCATTCGACACCATCAAGCCGGGCTCGGTGCCCGATCCCGACGGCAAGCCGCAGGCGCCGCATATCGTGCTCGCGGTCTATGCGCGCGGCATGCTGCTGCATCTTTATTCCCGGATCTATTTCGACGGCGAGGCCGCCAATGCCGCCGATCCCGTGCTGGCGCTGGTGCCGGCCGATCGCCGCGCCACGCTGATCGCAGCACGGCAGCCGGGCACCGGCAGCGCGGTCTATCGCTTCGACATCCATCTGCAGGGCGACAACGAAACGGTGTTCTTCGACGTCTAACTACATGGGCGCGGATGGTGCGCTCTTCACCCGCCCCTTGAGGGGGCGGGTCGGCTCGCATGAAATGCGAGACGGGGCGGGGTGACAGTCTCTCAACTCGGGCGCTGTCGGATGTGGAGCGACCGTCACCCCACCTCGCCGCGCGTTGCACGCGCGTCGATCCACGAGCGAGCTCTGCTCGTCTCGGACCCCTCCAGGGGAGGATGGCAGTTTGCGCGTTGATAAAACGGGCGGGCACGTCGCTGCGCTCCTCTTCTCATTCTACGAAAGTGGTGCCTTGACCGCGAAGCGTGCCAAATATCTGACCGGGCTGATCGGCGCGCCGATCGCAGCTTCTGCGGCGCCTGCAATGCATGAGCAGGCCGCCGAGGCGCTGGGCGTTCGCTGCCATTATCAACTGATCGAGGTCGCGGGCGCCGATGCGACAACCCTGCGCACGCTGCTCGACGGCGTCAGGCGTCTCGGCTTCGCCGGCGTGAACGTCACCTTCCCGTACAAGGAGGCCGTTATTCCGCTGCTTGACGAGATGTCGCCGGATGCGCGCACCATCGGCGCTGTCAACACCGTCGTCGTCCGCGACGGACGGTTGATCGGGCACAACACCGACAGCACCGGCTTCGCCCGCGCGATTGGCGATCTGGTCGCCGGCTCGAAACATGGTGCGGTCGCGCTGATCGGTGCCGGCGGCGTCGGCAAGGCCATCGCATTCGCGCTCGCGAAACTTGGTGTCGCGGAACTCAATATCTTCGACGCTGACCGCATCAAGGCCGAGGCGCTGGCGAAGCAGTTGAGTGGCCGGCTGAAAGTGAGGGTTGCCGATGATGTCGCTGGCGCGCTGCAGGGCGTGGTCGGCGCGGTCAACGGAACGCCGGTCGGCATGCTGCCGGATCGCGGCATGGCGGTGCCGGAGGCGCTGCTACATCGCGGCCTGTGGGTAGCTGACGCGGTCTATACGCCGCTATGGACGCCGCTGCTCCTTGCCGCAAAAGCGAAGGGCGCCGGCGTCTTGACCGGGCGCGATCTCGCTGTCTATCAAGCCGCCGATGCCTTCGAACTGTTCACGGGTCTGCAGCCCTCTGTCACCGTGATCGGAAATGCGTTCGACGCCGTGATGGCAAGCCGGTATCCTGCGGCATGACGATGATTGCCGTGGCGTCGCGGTGCTGGATGAAAAATTGACCAAACCACCGGGCGAAGGCGCCACTGATAGAGCGCGCGAGGCGCTGGGCCTGCTCGGCTTCCTGCTCGTCGCCACCGCGCAGGTTTCCAACATGATCCTGGCCCGCGGTGTCGCGGGCAGCGTTCCGCCGTTTTCGATCGCGTTCTTTCGCTGGAGCATCGTGGCGCTCGGCCTCTTGCCGCTCGTCATCATGGCGTTGCGCGAAAAGCCCGGCGTGCTGCGCGGGCAGGGCCTCGGCATCGTGGTGGCTGGCTTCCTCGGCATGTTCGTCTGCGGCGGGCCGGTCTATGTCGCGGGCGTGACGACCTCTGCCATCAATCTTTCCCTGATCATGGCGCTCTCGCCGCTGGTGGTGCTGCTGTTTTCCTTCATATCGGGCCAGGAAGCCGTCCATCGAAGCCAGATCATTGGCATGCTGGTCTCGCTGGCGGGTGCGGCGCTGATCATCATGAAGGGGCAAGCCACCTTTGGAGGAGGCGTGGCGCGCGGGGACCTGCTGGTGCTGATGGCGATGCTGGCCTGGGCGGGATATACCTTGCTGCAGAACCGCGTCGGCGGCGGTGTGAGTTTTCTGGCGCGGATCGGCCTGTTCGCGGCGGCGGGCGCGCTGTTCTCGCTGCCCTTTGCAATCCATGAAATGTGGCATGCGCCTGCCGCCGCGTTCAGCGGCCGTGCGGCGCTGGTGTATCTGTTTGCAGGGCTGGTTCCCGGCCTGTTTGCTTATTCGGCCTACGCTTATCTTGGCGGCAAGTTCGGTGCCGTGTCGACCTCCCTGAGCCTCTATCTCGGGCCCATCGTCAGTGCGGTGCTGTCGATCTTCTTTCTCGGCGAGGCGCCGACCATGGTTCATCTGATCGGCGGCGCGCTGTCGCTGGGCGGCATGTGGTTGAGCCTGCAGGCCAAGCAGTACGGGGCGCGGTAGCCTCATGTAAGCGTCGTCATGCCCGGGCAGAAGCGCGAAGCGCGTCTTCGCGCTAGATGTCCCGGGCATCCACGTCTTTCTTGTTGGGGCCAAGACGTGGATGGCCGGGACGGGCCCGGCCATGACGCCGAGAGGCGTTGTTCGCCTTATTCCATCACCGCATGGTCGGGCGCGGCAGACTGCGCGCGCAGAACTGCCTTGGTCGAGCCGATCATGATCGCGAGCGGAATGGCGCAGGCGGTGAAGATCATCACCAGCTGGTAGTCGTACGAGAACGCGATGATCTGCGACTGCACCTTCACCATCGCGTCCGCCAGTGCGCGGCCCTGGTCCGTGCCGAGATTGATCATGTCGCGCACGATCGGCATCTGCAGGGCGTGGTTGAACGGATTGATGTGCTCCGACATGATCGCGTAGGTGTAGCGCGAGCCCTGCGTCAGTTGCGCGATGACGAGCGAGATCCCGATCGAGCTTGCGACGTTGCGCATCAGGGTCAGCATCGAGGTGCCGTCGGTGCGCAGATGATTGGGCAAGGTCAGGAAGGCGACCGTGGAAAGCGGCACGAATACCAGGCCAAAGCCAAATCCCTGGATCACGCTGACGACCACGATCTCCGTCCCGCCGGTCTGGTCGGTCCAGCCGGTCATGTAGAACAGCGAGCCGGCGGTCAGGCTGAGGCCGGCGACGATCAGCGTCCGCGCCTCGATATGGCGCATCATGCGGCCGACGAGCATCATCGCCACGAACGTGCCGCAGCCCCGGCTCGCCAGCAGCAGCCCGGCGGTGATGATGGGATAGCCGATCACGTTCTGCAGGAACGGCGAGGACAGCGCCATGGTCGAGAACAGCACCAGTCCCATCACGGCCATGAACACGCAGCCGCCGACGAAATTCTTGTCCCTGAACAGGGCGAACTGGATGAAGGGCCGGTCGGTCGTCAGCGAATGCGCCAGGAAATAGTAGAAGCCGATGCCGGCGATGATGAACTCGGCAATGATCTCGTTGGATTCCAGCCAGCCGAGCTGCTCGCCGCGGTCGAGCGCAAGCTGCAGCGCGCCGATCGCGATCGCGAGCGCGGTGAAGCCGAACCAGTCGAAGCGCAGTTCGAGATTCTGCTTCGTCTCGTCCATGAAGATGACGAGGCCGAGTACGGTGAAAATGCCGAACGGCAGATTGACGAAGAACACCCAGTGCCAGGAGTATGTTTCGGTCAGCCAGGCGCCCAGCGACGGACCCATGATCGGCCCCATCATCACGCCCATGCCCCAGATCGCCATCGCCTTGGCGCGCTCCTGCAGCGAATAGGAGTCCAGCATCACGGCCTGCGACAGCGGCACCAGCGCGGCGCCGAACACGCCCTGCAGCAGGCGGAACACCACCATCTGGGTGATGTCCTGCGCCAGCCCGCACATCACCGAAGCAATCGTGAAGCCGGCGGAGCAGACGATGAAGATGCGCTTGCGGCCGAAGCGGTTGGCGATCCAGCCGACCGGCGCGGTCATGATCGCGGCGGCAACGATATAGGACGTCAGCACCCAGTTGATCTGGTCCTGCGAGGCCGACAGCGAGCCCTGCATGTAGGGCAGCGCGACGTTGGCGATGGTGGTGTCCAGCGCCTGCATGATGGTCGCCGTCATGGCGCAGATCGTCACCATGTTCCGGCGCAGGCCGGGAACGGATGCCGACGGCTGGCCCGGCGTTGCCATGGCGCTAGTCGTGGTCCTGGTTCGCCGCCGCCGGCGACAGGCCGAGCAGGGTCGCCAGCGAGCGGCTGTGCTTGGTGTCGATCGTGGCGTAGACGCTCATGCCGGCCTTGAGCTTGCGGACGAACTCGTCGTTCTTGTCGAAATAGATCCGCACCGGCACGCGCTGCACCACCTTGACGAAATTGCCCGACGCGTTCTGCGGCGGCAGGATCGCGAACTGCGCGCCGGTGCCGGGCGACAGCGAACCGACCGTGCCCTTGAACGGGTGATTGGGGAAGGCGTCGACCTCGAGCGTGACCGACTGGCCGACCGCGACATAGGTGAAATCGGATTCCTTCGGGTTGGCGTCGACCCAGGGGTTCGAGGTGTCGATGATGCTGAACACCGGCGTGCCCGCCGTGACGAAGCGTCCGAGCTGGATCTGCTCGACCTGCGTCGCGATGCCGGCCATCGGCGCGCGCATCGTGGTGTGGTCGAGGTTGCGTTGCGCCTGGTCGAGTGCCGCCTTGGCCTGGGCGTAGGGCGGGAATTCCTCGATCGGAAGGTCGGGATTGCCGAGCAATTGCGCCTTGGCGGTCGCGATTTTCTGCTGCAGCAACTGGTACTGGGCGCTGGCCGTCACCAGCGCCGTCGACGCATTGTCGAGATCGAGCTGCGAGCCGACATTGTTCTTCACCAGCGAAGACTTGCGATCGACGTCGCGCCGCTTCAGATCGATGCCCTGCTGCGACAGTTCGCTCATCTGGCCGTAGATCTTGAGGTCGGCGGCAAGGTTGTCATAGGTGACCTTGGCCTGCGCGAGATTGGCCTTGGCCTGCGCCACGGCGAGGCGGAACGGGACCGGGTCGATCTCGAACAGCACGTCGCCCTCGCGGACCTCCTGGCCCTCCTTCACCACGACCTTCTCGATCTTGCCGGATATGTCCGGCGTGATCAGCACCTTCTGCGCGCCGACATAGGCGTTGTCGGTGGTCACGTAGCGGCCGCCATTGAGGTAGAACGTCACGCCGGCCACCGCGGCGACCAGCGGCAACACCACCAGCAGCAGAAAGCGGCGGTACCGCCGCATGCCGGCCATCAGGCGGCGGCGCGGTTCGGCGGCGGCCTTCGGCGGGGATGCGGGAGTGCCCTTCTGCTCGGGCGGGAATTTGAGCACGGGATCAGCCATAGCGCTGCTCCTTTCGCGGAGGCTCGTTCGCCGGATTCTGGATCGCGTTGCGGACGTTTTCCTTGATCAGGTCGAGTTGGGCGAGCAGGCGGTGGGCGTCAGCGGGGCTGATGCCGTCCAGCGCGGTCGCGGTGAGTTCGGAGCGCAGTCCTGAGAGCTTGCCGAGCAGCGGGCGTGCCGCCTTGCGGAGATAGAGGCGGTTGACCCTGCGGTCGTTCTCGTCGCCGCGGCGCTCGATCCAGCCATTGTCACAGAGCTTGTCGATCAGCCGTGTCAGCGTGATCGGCTGCATTTCCATCATCTCGGCCAGTTCGGACTGCTTCAGCCCCTCGGCGCGCTCGACCTTGGCCAGAACCGCCCATTGCGCGCGGGTGATGCCGTAGCGCGCGGCCTGCCTGTCGGCATAGGCGCGCATCATCCGCTGCACCTCGCCGAGCGTAAACAGGAAGTCCATGTCCACGGAACCACGCATTGTCCCAGCCTCCGGCCTCCATAAGCTTGCCATATAATAAGCTAGCTTATTAATTTCGCATCGTGCGTTAACAATGACGTGACCCGCTGGCAGAACATGGCTGGAACCCGTTACGCGCGGGGCTTTGGGTTTGGTTGCCGGAATGCTACCAACGGCGTGTGATGACCCTGGCCAAGCCGACCTTTCCAGCTCCCGACCACGATCACGGCCGCTGCACTGCGGAAGCGATCGCGCATGCGGAGGCGGTTTGCGCGCGCCGGGTACAGAAATTCACCCCCATCCGGCGTCAGGTGCTGCAGGCGCTGCTGTCGAGCCACCGCCCGCTCGGCGCCTACGAGGTGATCGACGAACTCGCCAAATCGATGCCGCGGCCGGCGCCGATCACGGTCTACCGCGCGCTCGACTTCCTGATGGAGAACGGCCTCGTTCACCGCATCGAGAGCCGCAACGCCTTCCTCGCCTGCGCGCATGATCACGACGAGACCTCGATGGTGGCGTTCCTGATCTGCGACCACTGCGGTTCGGTCGGCGAAATTCCTGCGGCGCCGGTGGCGCAAAGCCTCAACGCGGCGGCGCGAGCGTCCGGATTCGCGCCAAAGCTTTCCGTCGTCGAGATCGCCGGCACCTGCGCGCACTGTCAAAAATAATAACAACACGGCGTTCAAGCCGCGCCACGAGGAACGATGCCCGCCCAAAAGATATCTCTCTCCTCCGGGCGTGCGCTCACCCCGGGCGCCATCGCCCTGGTGCTGATGCTGTGCCTGAGCTGGGGATTCAACCAGATCGCGGTCAAGCTTGCGCTGCCGGATGTGCCGCCGATGATGCAGGCGCTGATCCGTTCCGTGGGCGCCCTGCCGGTCATGCTCATCGCCGGCTGGCTGCGCGGCGTGAAGTTCTTCGAGCGTGACGGCTCGCTGTGGCCCGGCCTGCTGGCGGGCACGTTGTTCGGCATCGAATTCGTGATGATCTTCACCGGCCTGGTATTTACGTCGGCTTCGCGCGCGGCGGTATTCCTCTACACCGCGCCGTTTTTCGTCGCGCTCGGCTCCTATCAATTTCTCGGTGAGCGGCTGAGTGCCCTGCAATGGGGTGGGCTGGCCCTGAGCTTTGCGGGCGTCGCGCTCGCGATCGGCGTGCCGCAGCCGAATGTCGATGCCAAGGTGCTGTTGGGCGACCTGCTGGTGGTCGGCGGCGGTGCGCTGTGGGGCGCGACCACCCTGATCGCCAAGGGCACCAAGCTGCGTAACGCGGCGCCGGAAAAGGCGCTCGGCTATCAGGTCGCAATATCCATTCCGATCCTGGGCTGTGCTTCCCTCCTGTTCGGAGAGAAGATCACCCACATGCCGAGTGCACTGTCGATCTCGCTGCTGGCCTATCAGGCCTTCTGGGTAGTGGGGTGCACCTTCGTGCTCTGGTTCGCGCTGATAAAGACCTATTCGGCGAGCAAGCTGTCGTCGTTCACCTTCGTCACGCCGTTGTTCGGCGTCGTCGCGGCCTACTTCATCATGCACGATACGCTAACCATCGCCTTCGGCGTCGCCGCGGTGCTGGTCATCGCCGGGCTCTATCTCGTGAACAAGCCGGATCCGAAGGTGGTGCCCGATCCGAACGTGCCGGCTTAGTGTTTTCCGTTGGATCTCAACCGCATCCCCCGTCATTGCGAGGAGCGATAGCGACGAAGCAATCCATGCTTCAACGCGGTGGATGGATGGATTGCTTCGCTGCGCTCGCAATGACGGGGAGTGAGTCTAGCCCGTCTCGATCGGCAGCGACGTATCCTTGGCCCATTCGCCCATCGAGCCGTCGTAGAGGGTGAGATTGTCGTAGCCGAGCCGGTGCAGCAGGAACAGGTCGACGGTGGCCGAGATGCCGCCGCCGCAATAGGCGACGACGCGCTTGTCCTTCGTGATGCCCTGAGCCTTGAATTTGGCTTCGGCTTCCGCAAGCGGGACGAAGGCCTTGGTCTGCGGATCGAGCAAGGTCGCCGCCGACACGTTGCAACTGCCGGGTACGCGGCCGGGGCGGCCGTAGCGGCTGGGTTCCAGCCCCTTGTGGAACTGCGGGCCGAGCGCGTTGACGACGACGGTGCCGCGCTCGGAGGTCGCCGCGAGCGTCTGGTGCTTGTCGACGAAAAATCCACCCTTCGGCTTTGCCGTGAATGTCGCTGGCGGATATCCTTTTGCCGGTCCGGTCTCGAGCGGGCGGCCTTCGAGCTTCCATTTGTCGAGCCCGCCGTCGAGCACCGCAGCGTTCTCGAAGCCGAGCGATCGAAGCATCCACCAGAACCGCGTCGCCCACATCGGGGTGCCGATGCTGTAGAGCACCACCCGGCTGCCGTTGGAGACGCCGTGACGGCCGAAGGCGCGTTCGAGATGCGCGGCGTCCGGCATCATGAAGCGAAGTTCGGTATCGGGATCGGAGAACTCGCACTGCAGGTCGAGAAAATCAGCGCCGGGAATATGACCGGCTTCGAAGGTGTGGCGGCCGGGCACAGCGAGATAAGGCTGGCTGCTGCCTTCCGGGGCGGGTTCGAGATAGGTGGTACAATCGAACAGGCGCAGGTCGGCCTGACCCAGGATATCGACGAGTTCCGCTGTGGAGATGATTTCGTTACGCCCCGGCATGGTTGCCTCC
>DATCXE010000581.1:0-7945 GCA_036565985.1 Bradyrhizobium sp. | reverse complement strand
AGTGTTGAGGACTGGGTGTGTCATTGAGCATGTCTCCCTGTTTCGGCCGTCTTAAGCTGGCGGCTTGCAACAAGCTCAACACAAGCTCCGTTCTGAATCAACGCAACTCTGCCGATTTGCTGTTTACGAATAGGTGTAGTGCAAATGACGCAGAGTAACGGCGTTTCCGGCGCGAAGGATGACCTTACGAATGCACGATGACGGGCACCTTGCCGGCCGGCGGTGTATTGCGGCTGCGTTGCGTTCGCACGATGCCGTCGATGATCGTCATGCCGATGCCGGGCAGGTCGCCGAGCTGTACGCTCTCGAGGATGTTCTTGCCCGGCGAATGCTGGGCTTTGTCCATCAGGACGAAGTCCGCGGAGCGGCCGACTTCGATGATGCCGCAATCGAGTTCCCGCATGCGCGCGGTGTTGCCGGTCGCCAGGCAGAAGGCGAGTTCGGCGGGCAGATCGCCGAGCGACGACAGCATCGAGACCATCCGCAGGATGCCGAGCGGCTGCACGCCGGAGCCTGCCGGTGCGTCGGTGCCGAGGATGACGCGGTGGAGGTCGCCCATCTCGCGGGCGGTGCGCAACGTGAACAGCGCCGAGCGTTCGTTGCCGTTATGAACCAGTTCCAGCCCGCGCTTGCAGCCCTCGCAGATGCAGCGGATCTGGTCGTCGGGCAGCGCCGTGTGGCCGCCATTGATGTGCCCAACCACGTCGGTGTCGGCCTCAAGCACTACGTCCTTGTCGATCAGCCCGGAGCCGGGGATCGACGGACCTCCGGTGTGGATCGTGCTCTGGATGCCGTACTTGCGCGCCCAGCCGACCATTTTCCGCGCGGTCGGGCCGTCTTTCACGCCGCCGAGGCCCACTTCGCCGAGCAGCTTGACGCCGGCTGCGGCCATTTCCTTGAAATCGTCCTCGACCATTTCGCATTCGATCACCGGCGCGCCGGCGTGCACCTTCACGCCGCCGGGGCGCAGCGTCCAGAATGCGCGCTGGGCGAAGATCGCCATCGCCTTCAGCCCGACGACGTCGCGTGGCCGGCCGGGCATGTGCACTTCGCCCGCGGAGATCATGGTGGTGACGCCGCCATGGAGATAGCTGTCGATCCAGTTGATCTGGTTCTGCCGCGGCGTCCAGTCGCCGGCGACGGGATGCACATGGCTGTCGATCAGGCCGGGAGCGACGGTGGTGCCGTTGGCATCGACGACGGTGGTGGCGCCTTCGGTATCGACGTCCTTGAATCGGCCAATGGCCGATATCTTGCCGTTCTCGGCCACGATCGTATCGCCGTCCAGAATCGGCTTCTCCAGCGCCCCCGACAGCAGCAGCCCGATATTGCGGATCACCAGCTTGCTCGGACCGGTCGCCTGGGGTGCATCGTGGGCCATGGTTTTTCCTTTTGGTTCAATGCCTTCGTCGGACATTCTGCCCGGCTTGACGATCCAATCAAGCTGGATTATTCATTCGTATACGAACGATCGTATACAAATGATTTGAGCATCGCAATCGGCGTCCAGGCGACGGGATCGGCAAGATGAGCAATTTCAACCAGGAAAGCGTCCTCGGCGTCCATCACTGGACCGACACGCTGTTCAGCTTCACCACCACGCGCGATCCCTCGTTTCGTTTCAGAAACGGCGAATTCACCATGATCGGGCTGAAGGTCGGGGAGAAGCCGTTGCTGCGTGCCTACTCGGTGGCCAGCGCCAATTACGAGGACCGGCTCGAATTCTTCTCGATCAAGGTGCCCGATGGACCGCTGACCTCGCGGCTTCAGCACCTGAAGCAGGGTGACGAGATCATCGTCAGCCGCAAGGCCACCGGCACCCTCGTCATCGACAACCTCGAAGACGGCCGCAATCTCTATCTGATCGGCACCGGAACCGGGCTTGCGCCGTTTCTTTCCGTGATCAAGGACCCGGAAACCTATGAGCGTTTCGAGAAGGTGGTGCTGCTGCACGGCTGCCGGCCCGTGAAGGAACTTGCCTATGGCGAGATGATCACCGAAAGGCTGCCGAACGACGAACTGATCGGCGAATATATCCGCAACCAGCTGATTTATTATCCGACCGTGACACGAGATCCCTTCCGCAACCGCGGCAGGATTACTGACCTGATCAACTCGGGCAAGCTGTTCGGCGATATCGGGCTGGCCTCGCTCGATCCTGCGCACGACCGCGTCATGATCTGCGGTAGCCCGGCGCTGGTGGCGGACACGCGCACCTTGCTCAACGGCAAGGGATTTGCCGAAGGCAATCACGGCGAGCCCGCGCAGTTCGTGGTCGAGAAGGCGTTCGCGGAGCGGTAGTCTCCAACCCTCATGATGAGGAGCGCGGAACGCGCGTCTCGAGCCATGAGGCTCCACTCGCGCCACATCCTTCGAGACGCTTGCTGCGCAAGCTCCTCAGGATGAGGGGATAGGTGGTGTCGAGCCGAGTCACCTAAGGCCGTACCGCCGGCGCTTCCATCGGCATGCCGCGCGCCCGCGACATCAAATACAGTTCGAGTTCGACCAGTTCCTGTGCGCCGTAATCATACGGCTGCGCCCGGATGCCCGTAATGCAGGCGCGCAGGCGCCGCTGCAGAGACCCCAGCGATTGCCATTCCAGGCGGTAGAGCGGGTACCCGGTTGGGTGTCCTTGCGTAATCGCCGCGCCGGCGAGCCGCCTGTCCCAGTTCTCGTCGTGACAATTGGTGCAGCCGAGATTGAGCTGGCCTCGGCGCTGCATGAAGAGGTCGCGCCCCCGGGCGATGAACGGCGCGAGCTGCGTTTCGCTGCCGGCTTCTATCGCCACGCCCTGCGACTGCCGCGCGACGAAGGCGGTGAGCGCCAGAAGATCCCGGCTCTCGAAAGCCAGCGGCGGCGCCTGCTGCCGGTTGCTGCGGCAGAGATTGATGCGCTGCTCCAGATCGACGGGGCGACCAAGCGCTGCGTCGAAGGCTGGGTAGCGGGCCGCGACGCCCTTCATGCTGGTGCGCGCATTGCCGTGGCAATCGGCGCAGGCCTTGTTTGCGGCGCCCGCCTTGCGCTTCCACAGCGCCTCGCCGTCGAGCACCCAGAGCATGCCGGGATTGGCCGTGTCCTCATCCTGCATCGCCCGGGTTTCCGGCTTCATGAAGCTGTAGCCCGAGCGGCGTTCGGCCTGCGGGATTTCGGCGGCGCACACAGCGTCCGCGACCAGCAGCGCGACGGCGATGATACCGATAAATCTCATTCGACCGTGATCGAAGCGGACGCGGTTTCGGAAAAGCCGCGGTCGCCGATCCATTCGAATTCGAACCTGCCGGTCTCTGTTGCGGTAGTGAAAAAGGTGATGAACGGGTTGGCTGCAATGGCCGGAAACAGGTCGGCGCGGAAAATCTCTGTGCCGTTAAAGCGGCACGCAAAGCTCGTGATGATGTCGCGCGGCACGATTTCGCCTGACGCCGTATGACGATAGCCGGTTTCCATGATGTGCGACATCAGCGTCTTGATCTCGATTATATCGCCGCGTTTGGCTTTTGCCGGAACGTTGATCAGGGCGGAAGCCATCAGATCACGTCCTCGGTGCAGGCCGCTAGCGTCACCACGACCTCGACGCTGGCCGACCAGAACGAGCCGTCCGAGAGTTTTGCGATCGCAACGATCTTCTGGCTGTCGGCGAGGCGTATACGCGTCGAAACCTGCGCGCGGCCGGCATGCGGGCCGAGATAGAAATTGCCGATGTTCGGCTGCGGATTCTTTTCGTTGAAGACGTGGATGCTGGCGACGTGATCCTCCGGCGCCATCGGGTGCGCGACGCTGACGGTCATGGGCACGGTATTGCCGTTCTCGACCAGCGGCGGCACGTCGAGCTTGACCTTGCCGGTCTTCACGGCGCCGCCGCCCGTGACGTTGCGGATGGCGGCCGCCAGCGTTGCGGGCGTGGCCTCGGCGGGCCGAAGCGTGACAACTGGCACTGTGCCAAGCACGGCAGCGCGACCGGCAAGGCCGAGGAACCGGCGGCGTGTTGTATCGGTTGGTCGATGCATCGCTTCTTCCTAATCACGCAGCGTAACGAGATACGCCACGATATCCTCGATCTGTTCGGCCGACAGGATCGGCTTGCCGCGCCACGGCGTACCGACGCGATGCAGGCCTTCCACGCGGTAATAGGACGGCATGATGGTCGCGGCGTTGAGGCGGGACGCATCGACCAGCCGGAGCCGAATCTGGCCCTCGGACCAGCGGCGCCCGGTCCCGGCAAGATCAGGCGCCAGGTCGCCCTGGAATTTCTGTTCGGGAAATGGGCCGCTGTGGCAGAGGATGCAAGTGGTGGAACGTTCGACGACAAGAGCGCGCCCGCGCTCAACTTCGCCGCGCGCATTCGTGAGCGGTTCCGGGATCGCGTCGCCGACGATCGCATAGCTGCGCAATTCCTCCGTGGCCGCGAAGCAGGGCAGCATGAAGAATGTGCTGGCAAGGACCAGGCCCGATATAAGATGTGTGCGCCTAGCCAAAGACTTCTGCCGTCACCGTAGCAAACCAGGACTGCGCATAGTCGGCCTCGCGCGCGCGGAACTCACGTGGCGTATCCACCGGGCTGACGCCGCCGGCGCCTTCGACATCGGCCAGCACCCCGTTCTTCGGCTGGTAGACGCCGGCGACCGAAATGCCGTACCCCGGGGCCGCCAGACTGTAGCATGTATTGATCAGCTTCGGCGTGACCGGTGTTCCGCCTGATAGCAGCGTGGCAATGGCGGCGGCGCAAACCTTGGCCTGTGCATTCGCCGAGAACGCGGATTTGGGCATGGCGCCGGCAAGACAGGCATCGCCGATGACATGGATGTTGGGCGCCGATTTGGATTCGAACGTTACAGGATCGATCGCGCACCAACCGGTGCTGTCGGTCGCGCCTGCGATAGCGGCGATGCGGCCGGCCCGCTGCGGCGGGATGACATTGGCCACCTGGGCGGTGTGGTTGCCGAAATCGGTGATCAGCGTGTTGGTCGCGGGGTCGACGGCGTTCACCTTGCCGCCCTGCGACAGCGATATCCATTCGACCATTCCCGGATAAAGCTCCTTCCAGGCGTTCTGGAACAAGCGCTGCTTGGAGAAGGTGTCCTTTGCATCGAGGATGAGCAGTTTCGAACGCGGCTTCCGGGTCTTCAGATAATGTGCAATCAGACAGGCGCGTTCGTAGGGGCCCGGCGGGCAGCGGAAGGGGTTGGCGGGCACAGAGATCGCCACCAGGCCGCCATCGTCCATGGCATCGAGTTGCTTGCGAAGCAACAGCGTTTGCTCACCTGCTTTCCAGGCATGCGGCATCTTTGCAGCGGCGGCTTCGTCGTAGCCCTGCAGCGCGTCGAAACGCAGATCGACGCCAGGGGACAGCACCAGACGCTCGTAGCCGAGCGAGGTGCCGTCGGTGAGCCCTACGGTCCGCGCCGCTGCATCGACGGCCGTTGCCGCCTGGGGCACCACGGTGACGCCGGCGGCGGCGAACTTGTCGTAGCTGAATTGCTGCTGCTCGAGCGAACGCAGTCCTGCGATGACGTTGTTGCTGAACGGGCAAGCGGTGAAGGTCTTGTTCGGCTCCACCAGCGTGACCTGCAGTTTCGGGTCGATCTGTTTCAGCGCCCGCGCACAACTCGCGCCGCCAAAGCCGCCGCCGATCACGACGACACGCGCGGCGGCTTGCGCGAACGCAGGCAGCGGAAACGCCGTGGTCGCTAACATGGCCGCGCTCGCGCCGCAGAACTGCCGGCGGCTCATGCGATGACTGACACCCATGGGCGGCGCCTCCCTCATTTCTGAGCCGCGAGCCACGCCGCAATGGCGCGGAGTTCGTCGTCGGAGAAGCCCTTGGCGATGCGGTTCATTACCGTGGCGGGAAGCGAGCCGTCGCGAAAGCCGTTCATCGCGGTCGTGATCTCGCCGGCGTCGCGGCCATACAGCCGCGGCACGGATGAAGCCGAAGCTGCCCCGGTGGCGTGACAGCCGGAGCAGGACGCTGCGCCGGGCGGGGGCAGGGAAGTGGCCATCGTTTTCGCGCCGGGCACCACAATCGCTGCAATGCCGAGGAGGACAGGCAGTGTTTTCATCAGCGGCCTCTGGATGATGAAGCGGCGACCCGAAGGTCGCCGCTGGCTGATGTCAGGCGAAGGTGATGTTCTGGTCCCTCAGCGGCACCGAACGGATACGTTTGCCGGTCGCCGCGAAGTAGGCATTGAGCACTGCGGGTGCGGCGACACCGATCGTGGGTTCGCCGACGCCGCCCCAGAAGCCGCCGCTCGGAACCATGACGCATTCCACCTTCGGCATCTCGGCGATGCGCATCGAGTTGTAGGTGTCGAAGTTGGTTTGCTCGATCTTGCCGTCCTTCACCGTGCAGCCGCCGTAGAACAGGGCGGACAGGCCGTAGACAAAGGAGCCCGCAATCTGTCGCTCGACCTGCGCCGGATTGACCACATAACCGGGATCGGTCGAGGCGACGATACGGTGCACCTTGATCTTGCTGCCCTCGGTCACCGAGATTTCGGCGGCACCTGCGACATAGCTGCCGTAGCCCATCACCTGCGCAATCCCGCGGTGGACGCCTTGCGGCGCAGGCTTGTCCCAGCCGATTTTCTCGGCCACGGCGTTGAGCACCGCGAGGTGCTTCGGATGCTTACTCATCAGCTTGCGGCGGAATTCCACCGGATCCTGGCCCACCGAATGCGCCAGTTCATCCATGAAGCATTCCATGTAGATCGCGTTCTGGTTGACGTTGACGCCGCGCCAGAAGCCCGGCGGAACGTGCGGGTTGCGCATGGAATGCTCGACCAGCAGGTTCGGCACCGAGTAGCCGATCGCCGCGTCGCCCGAGGGACTGAGGCCCTGGAACGCCGCCGTGTCCATGCCGTTCACCAGCGCCGCCGGACGCACCGAGAACAGGATCGATTGGCCGGACAACCTGACGTGTAGCGCCGTCAGATTGTTGTCGGCGTCGAACGCCCCGGTCAGCTTGCATTGCGTGACCGGATGGTACTTGCCTTGCACCATGTCCTCTTCGCGCGACCACAACAGTTTGATCGGCGTGCCCGGCATTTCCTTGGCGATGAGAACCGCCTGCCGGACGTAATCGGTCATGCCGCGGCGGCCGAAGCCGCCGCCGAGGATGTGTTTGTGCACCTCGCATTTTTCGGCCGGCAGTCCCGACGCTTCCAGCGTGGCGGCAAACGCCGCCTCGCCGTTTTGGGTGCCGCACCAGACCTCGCATTTGTCCGATGTGTAGAGCGCCGTGGCGTTCATCGGTTCCATGGTGACATGGTTCTGGTAGGGATAGTTGTAGACCGCCTCGACTTTCCTGGCGGCGCCGGCAATCGCTGCCTTGGCGTCGCCGTTCTGGTTGCCGATAAACGCCGGCTGCGCATTGTCGAGGCCTTCAGTCAGCCATTTGGCAATGGATTCACTGGAGACCTTGGCGTTCTCGCCTTCGTCCCAGATGATCGGCAGCGCATCCAGCGCAGTCTTGGCGTGCCACCAGGTATCGGCGACGACGGCGACCGCGCTGTCGCCGACGCGGACGACCTTCTTGACGCCCTTCATGCCGGCGATCTTGGCTTCGTCAAAACTCTTCAGCTTGCCGCCGAATACGGGACAATCCTTGATCGCGGCGTTGAGCATGCCCGGCAGCTTGACGTCGACGCCGTAGATCATCGCCCCCGTGGTCTTGTCCACGGTATCGAGCCGCTTCAGCGGCTTGCCGGCGATTTTCCAGTCCTTGGGGTCCTTCAGCTTGACGTCAGCCGGCGGGTCGAGCTTCGCGGCGGCTTCCACCACCTTGCCGTAGGTGGTGGTTCTGCCAGACGGCGTATGGGTGATGACGCTGTTGGCGGCGGTGCATTCCGAGGCCGGAACTTTCCACTCGTTCGCGGCGGCCTGCACCAGCATCACGCGTGCGGTGGCGCCGCCCTTGCGGACATATTCCTGGCTGGTGCGGATGCCGCGG
>DATCXE010000579.1:0-4978 GCA_036565985.1 Bradyrhizobium sp. | reverse complement strand
CACCGGCGGTCGGTGTCGCCCGTGTCGGCGTTGCCGGCGTCGGCGTTGGCGCCAGGGGCGTCGGCGTTCGCCCCGGCACGCCAATGAATCGTGGTGGCCCTGTGAACCGCGTCGGCCGCCGCTGAGGCAATGCAAAGCGTTTTCGAGCGAAGCATGCCCTCGGACTTGATCCGGGGGGATACGGTTCGAGTGAAGAAAACGCGTCAAAAAAGAGCTGTTCAACCGGCAGCGGCGTCGCTGTCGGGAAAGCGGTGCGGCAATGTCAGCCTCACACGAGTTCCTCGAGCGCCGGAATCCAGTACCAGTTCTGCGCCGCACCGCGCCGCGCGGCTTCGCATGTTGCGCAAGCCGCGCGCTGCCTTCGTCGCCCCGGCGGATCCGTCCGCCGGGGGGACGTCAAATCCCCTGCCGTCGTCCTCGACGGAGATGCAGCCGCGATCGAGGCCGTCGTGACCCACGAGTGTCTCGATTCGCACGGTGACGCGGCGCGCATTGGCGTGTTTGACCGCATTGGTCAGCGCTTCATCCAGCAGCCGAACGATCTGGATCACGTGCCACGGCCGCAACTCGGGATGAACCGGCAGGCCCTGCGGGGTCACCGCGCGCCATTCCAGCGCGATGTCATGCGGGCGCAGCTGCGCCATCGCGCGCTCGCGCCATGAGCCGAGCGCCAGCATCAAATCGCCGCCGATGTCGTCCATGGAATCGATGACGAGACGCAGATCCTTCAGCGCCGCGCGCGCCGCGTCGCCGATTCCCGCGCCGGCATTGCCGCGCTCGCTCAGCGCCACGATGCTGACGAGCTGGCCGCCGAGCCCGTCATGCAGGTCGCGCATCAGGCGGGTTCGCTCCCGCGCCAGCGCCGCGGCGCGGGCGCGCTCCTCCTCGCGGGCGAAACTGGCCTTCAGCTTCTCTTCCGCCTCGCGCACCTGGGTGACGAGACGTCCGGCAAAGCCGTCGACCTCGTTCAGGGCGCGTGCAAACCGCCAGGTCAGGCCCGCGCCGATCGCCACCAGCATGACCGAATAGGACAGCCGCGAGGTGAAGATGCGATTGTGGATCACCTGAAACATCGAGAGCAGGTCGACGATCCAGCAGGTCAGCATGATCGTGACCGCGCAGCCGAGCAGCAGGCTTGCGATATTTTGTCGTTTCAGAACCGAACGCGCCGTCACGATCGCCATGATGACAAGCGTCACGCCGACCATCGGCACCGCGATCAACAGGAACAGGTTGCGCGACAGCGCCTGGTTTCCGAACAGGCCGGCCAGCGCCAGCAGCAGGCCGGGCACGAAAATGATCCAGCCGTAGGGCCGCCACTTCCAGCCCGAGAACAACAGCGCAAATGTCAGCACCAGGCCACTCTCCAGTGGCGCGGAAGAAATCAGGATAACTTTGAGCCTGGTAAAGGCCGTCTCGCCCATCGGCGTCTGCAGGAAAGCCTGTCCAACCCCCACCGCCATCGCCGCTGCGAGCAGGCCATAGGCGGGCTCATGACGCCGCATCACCCACATGATGCCGAGAATGACCGCGAGGATCGCCTGCCAGGACGAGAACACCACCGGCAAGGTGACGAAGATCCGCGATCTCAGATTATAGCTCGGACGCAGCAACTGGTCCGGGCCGACCCAGATCCGATCGAGAAAGCCGGTAATCGGTCCCCATATGAACAGCCGGATCGAGATGTCGTTGGTGCCATCGTGCAGCACCGACGCGGGGATCACCGCAATCTGCGGCGTGTTGCGGTCGGGACGGTTGGCCGCGGGATCACGCCGGCTGTCGAGGATCGCGACGCTGTTGACGCTGACTTCGACGCCGTTGGTGAAGCGTGGCAGAAACACCGACCACGCGCGCCTGGCCTCGCCGGCCGGCCGGTCGAATTGCCCGGTGAAGCGCGGCGGATCGTCCATCGCATGGCGCAGGGGAGAAAAATACGGCAGCGTCAAGGGACGCTCGACGCCGTGCTCGGAGAGCCCAAGCGTTGCGACGAGATATTCGGCCGGGGGCTCCGGCAGCGACTGTCGGAGCGCGAGGATGCATGCCACCGCGATCAGCGCCTGCAACAGCAGGTACTGGGCGAGGCGGACCGTCCGCAGCCGCCGGCGCGCACGGCCGAGCCATTTCGGTTGCGCGTCGTCCGCCTCGTTCACAGCCGGATCAGGCCCTGCTGAACCGCTTCGAACACTGCCTCGCCCCGGGTGTGGACCTCGAGCTTGCGGTAAATGCTCTTGATGTGCCCGGGCACGGTCTGGCGCGACAGGCCGAGATGGCTGGCGATCTCGGCGTAGCTGAAACCCTTGGCGATGCCCCAGAGGATGTCGATCTCGCGCGGCGTCAGCCTGGCGGTGTTGAGCGCGGGGCCGGGTGGAGGCTCGATCGTGCTCTGGGTCCGGCGCACGATGAAGCGCGCGATCGAGGCCGAGATCGGCGAATGGCCGGCCACGAGGTCGCGCACGGTTGCGGCGATGTCGGTCGGGAACGCGTCCTTGAGCAGATAGCCCGTCGCGCCGACGGTGATCGCCGAGATCACGCTTTCCTCGTCGCCGAGTATGGAGATCACCATGATCTCGGTATCGGGAAAGCGCTGCCGCGTCTCGCGGATCAGGTCGACGCCATGTCCGTCCGGCAATTGAAGATCGGTGAGCAAGACCCGGGGCGCGCCTTGTGCCAGGCAGGCGCGCGCGTCCGTGAGCGTGCCCACGGCCCTTACCTGGTAGCCGGCCTTGGCGAGCGCATCCTGCAGCCGCCAAAGCGTCGGCGCGTCGTCTTCCACCAGCAGGACCGTAATGGCCTCATCGCTCAACGAATTCATCGGGAAAACTCCGGCCGCCTGTCCCTGCGACCAACGCGAGTGTACTCCCGCAACGGCGGGTTGCCACACCCATATTCATGGGGCGAAGGCTTTGCCAGTCTCGCGGGGGCAAGGCGCAAATTCAATGCAGGCGCGACGAATGAAATAGGCCTATACGATGGCCTTCGCAACGAGGCCATCCGATGTCGAATACTCCCAAAAACATGCCGCCGGACCAGCACGCTCCGCTTCCCGTCACACCCGATGACGTCAACGCCGCGGCGGCGGTCATCTCAGGATCGGTCATCGTCACCGAATGCGACCAGAGCCGGACGCTGAGCGAAATCTGCGGCTGCAATCTCTGGCTCAAATTCGAGAACCTGCAGTTCACCTCGACCTTCAAGGAGCGCGGCGCGCTCAATCGCCTCACGGCGCTGTCGCCGAACGAGCGGCGGCGCGGCGTGATCGCGATGTCGGCCGGCAACCACGCGCAGGGCGTGGCCTATCACGCGCACTTGCTCGGCATTCCCGCCACCATCGTGATGCCGGTCGGCACGCCGATGGTGAAGGTCGAGAACACGCGGCGTCACGGCGCCGAGATCGTCATTTCCGGCAGCACGCTGGAGGAGGCGGCCGAGTTCGCCCGCGCGCACGGCAAGGCGCAGAACCTCACCATGATCCATCCCTATGACGATCCTCTGATCATTGCGGGGCAGGGCACCATCGCGCTCGAAATGCTCGCCGCCGTGCCGGTGCTCGACACGCTGGTGGTTCCGATCGGCGGCGGCGGGCTGATCTCCGGCATCGCGGTTGCGGCCAAGGCGATCAAGCCGGACATGCGCATCGTCGGCGTGCAGGCCGGGCTTTACCCTTCCATGTATAACATCATCAAGGGTGAGCACCTGCCGATGCGCGGCGATACGCTCGCCGAAGGCATCGCAGTCAAATCGCCCGGCCGCATCACCACCGAGATCATCCGTGGTCTCGTCGATGACATCGTCCTCGTCACCGAAGACCAGATCGAGCGGGCGGTGGCGATGCTGATCGCGATCGAAAAGACCGTGGTGGAGGGCGCGGGCGCCGCGGGCCTTGCCGCGGTGCTGGCGGCGCCGGAGCGATTTGCGGGACGCAATGTCGGCCTGGTGCTGACCGGCGGCAACATCGACACGCGGCTGATCGCCTCGGTGCTGACCCGCGAACTCGCGCGCGAGGGACGGCTCACTCAAATCGCCATCGACATCGTCGACCGGCCCGGTCAATTGGCCGCCGTCTCGGCGCTGTTGGCCGAAGCCGGCGCCAACATCATCGAGGTCTCGCACCAGCGGACATTCTCGGACCTACCGGCGAAGGGGACGCTGCTCGAAGTCGTGATCGAGACGAGAGATCGCGCGCATCTGGACGAGGTGATGAAACGGCTCGGCGAAGCGGGTTTTGTCGCGTGGTTGCCGGGGCGGCGGTAGTTCATAGCGTTTTCAAGCGAAGTGGATACCGGTTCGCGCCAAGAAAACGCGTCAAAACAAAGACGCTAGTTCACCAGCCGCACTGCGCCCGCGTCGCTAACATCATACCCGCCGAGCTCGGCGGCGCGGTCGTGCAGCACGGATGCACGCATGAAGCTGAACAGCGCTTGCGGCCCCGGCATGAAATAGTCGCGCTGGCGCATCACGAGGTCGAAGCGTTCCCAGACGAGCGGCAGGAAATCGAGCCCGGCCGACAGCGCCACCGATCGCGTGGCGATCCCGCAATCGATCCGGCCGGCGCGCACGGCTTGCGCGATATCGGGCCCGGTCGGGAACGCGGGCTTTGCCAGCTTCAGATCGTCGAGCGCGATACGCGCGCGCGCCAAGAGCGCGAGTAGCAGCAATTGCGCGCCGGCGCCGGCGGGTCGTTGCGCCATGCGTGCGCGCGAAGCTGCGATCGAGGCCATGTCGCTCAGGCCGAGCGGATTGCCTGGCGCAACCAGAATGCCCTGCTCGCGCCGCGCAAACGCAATGACCACCGCATCGTGCAATCCCGCCGCTTCCGCGACGCCATCGACATTGGCCGTGTCGTCCTCGCCGTCGAGACGATGCAGATGGATGGCCGCCATCATCACCTCGGCGTGGGTCAGCCGCCGCAGCCCTTCCTCGGATCCTTCGGGCAGACTCGCCAATCCCGAATTGCTTTCGCGCAGTGCCCATTCCAGCA
>DATCXE010000561.1:0-8449 GCA_036565985.1 Bradyrhizobium sp. | reverse complement strand
GGCTGGCTCTTCAATTCGTTCCTGCGGCTGCGCGCTGGTAAAAGGGGTATTGCGTAGAGACTTGCACCTCATTTTGTTAACAGTGAATATGGTCATCACTTGCCTGCATGACGCAGGATGCTCTTATGATCATGACTTGCTCGGGCGGCCGCCGGCGCGCGGATCGGGGCCGCCAATGTATAGTTACATCGCCCCTGACCGCACCGCTGCGATCGCGAATACGTAGACAGCGGGTGTGGGTCCAGCCGGAAGGGCAGCGGAGGGTAGCCGCAACAGGATTGTCGATATCGAGCGGAAGAGCAAATTGAGCGGAAGGCAAAATGGGTTCTTTTAGGTCTGATTTGAGTCTTACGGTCTGCAACTTGCTTGAGGTGTCTGCCAAGAAGTGGCCGGAGCGATGTGCTCTCAACAGTTCGACTCATAGCTTGACTTTCGGGCAACTCGATGCTCAGTCGAATCAACTCTCACGTGTGCTGGCGAAGCATGGGGTGCGGCCAGGGGATCGCGTAGCCGTTGTAGCGGGCCGATCGATTGAAACTATCGTTGCGCTGGCAGCGATCCTGAAGACAGGGGCGGCTTATCTGCCGCTTGACCCGGGCCTTCCCCGTGACACCCTGCAGTTTACCCTCCACGACGCGGGGCCCGCGTTGGTGCTGCTCGGTCCCGGGGCTGAAGCATTCGAGGGCGTGGCCTGTATTGAGCTGGAGACTGCGCTCGCCGCCGCCGCCACCGAACCGGCGCTTCCGGCCGGCGTCGTGGTCGCGCCATCCGACCCGGCCTACATCATGTTCACGTCCGGTTCGACAGGCCAGCCCAAAGGCGTGATCGTACCCCACCGCGCCATCGTGCGACTGGTCTGCGGCGCTGACTTCATGACGCTGTCGGCGGACACGGTGATGTTGCATGCCGCGCCGCTTGCCTTTGACGCCAGCACGCTGGAGATCTGGGGCCCACTGCTCAACGGCGGCCGGGTTGCTATTCTATCCGACGCCGTCCCCTCGATCGACGCCATCGCCGCGGCCATCCGTGACCAGGGCGTCAATACCGCTTGGTTCACCGCCGGACTATTTCATCTGATGGTGGACCAGCGCCCGGACGCGCTGCTCACGCTGACCCAGCTGCTGGCTGGCGGCGACGTGCTGTCGCCATCGCATGTGCGCAAGGCGCTGGCGCTTTTGCCGCACTGCCGCCTGATTAACGGCTACGGCCCGACCGAGAATACGACATTCACGTGCTGCTACACCATCCCGCATCAGGGTTGGGGTGCAGACGCCCTACCGATCGGCGATGCCATCGCAGGAACAACCGTCCACATTTTGTCGGACGACTTCTCGCCGGTCGCCGACGGCGAGGAAGGCCAGCTATGCACCGGCGGTGCTGGCGTCGCGCTCGGATATCTGAATCGTCCGGAACTGACGGCGGAGAAGTTCGTTCCAGATCCGTTTTCGGCGGAGCCGGATGCTAAACTCTACCTTACCGGAGACTATGCCAGGCGTCGTTCCGACGGTGCCATCGAATTTCTCGGCCGCCGCGACCGCCAGATCAAGATCAACGGCGTCAGGGTCGAGCTTGACGGAATAGAGCAAGCATTGCGCGACGATGCGCGCGTGGCTGACGCCGCGGTGGCGCTCACTACCGGCAGCGGGTCCGTCAAAAAAATTATCGCGTTTCTCAAACCGTCGGCGTCGCACCCGCCGCAGGATCTTCAGCCTCAGGCATTGGCCGCCGCCGTGCTGGCCGATCTCAAGATGCGCCTCCCGCCGCAAATGGTTCCCTCTTCAGCCATTGTCGTCGCCGATCTGCCGCTCAACGCCAACGGCAAAATCGACCGGGCCCGGCTGCTTCGCGACCACGTAAACGCCACCGCAGGCATCCAAGCCAGCGGACAGGACTCCCTGGTGGCCGATATCTGGAGCAGCATTCTTGGTGCTCCCATCGACGCACGCGCCAACCTGTTCGACCTCGGCGCCACCTCGCTGCAAATGATTTCTGCGCACGAGCGTATTCAGGTTGCCACCGGCCGGCGCTTTGCGGTGACAGAGCTTTTCGCCCATCCCAGCGTCGCCGAGTTCGAAGCGTTCCTAGCCCGCGAGCAAAACCCTTTAAGTCAAGCCGCGGCCTCCGATCGCGCTAACCGCCGTCGCGCCGCCAGGCCGGCGACAGCGCGCGGCAAAGCCCAGACCATGCCCTCCGAAGAGTTTCCGGGTTTTGCCATCGTCGGCTTGTCGGGCCGCTTTCCGGGTGCCAAGACCGTCGATCAGTTCTGGGATAATCTTCTGCGCGGGCGATCCTCCATCAGGCGCTTTTCGTCCGACGAACTGGAGGACGGGTTCGACGAGGCGACGCGCGCCGACCCCGATTTTGTATCGGCGCGCCCAATCATCGACGATGTCGAGCTGTTCGACGCCGATTATTTCAACGTTCCGCCGCGGGAAGCGGCGCTGACCGACCCCCAGCAACGGCTGTTCCTGGAAATCTGTGTTGAGGCCCTGGAGGACGCGGGCCATGACCCTCATCGCTATGAGGGGCTGATCGGCGTGTTCGCCGGCAGTTCGATGAACACCTACTTCCTGCGTAACGTTTGCCCCGACCGTGCGGCCATCGAACGCTTTACATCGGACTTCCAGGTGAGCTCGTATTCCGAGCTGCTCGGTACGCTGCACGATTTCATCGCCACTCGGGTGGCCTATAAGCTCAATCTGCGCGGGCCGGCGGTAGCCATGCAGAGCGCCTGTTCGACCTCGCTGCTCGCGGTCGCGCAGGCCTGCCAAAGCCTGGCGACATTTCAGTGCGACATGGCCTTGGCCGGTGGGGTATCGATCAGCTTCCCGCAGAAGCGTGGCTATCTCTATCAAGATGGCGGCATTGCCTCGCGGGACGGCACCTGCCGGCCGTTCGACGCGAACGCGGCCGGCACGGTGTTCGGTTCCGGCGCCGGCGTGGTGCTGATCAAGCGGTTGGCCGACGCGATCTCCGACGGCGACGCCATCTATGCGGTCATCAAGGGCTATGGCGTCAACAATGACGGCACTGGCAAGGTCGGCTTCACCGCGCCGAGCGTCAGGGGACAAGCTGAATGCATCAGCTCCGCCTTGGCGATGGCGGATTTCTCTCCCGAGAGCGTTGGCTATGTCGAGTGCCACGGCACGGCAACCCCGCTCGGCGATCCGATCGAGATCGAAGGGCTGACTCAGGGGTTCTCGGCATTGGCGAGCGGCGATCTTGCTGCCCGGCCACAGCCTTGCCTGTTAGGCTCGGTGAAGGCCAATGTTGGCCACCTCGACGCCGCTGCCGGCGTTACCGGCTTGATCAAGACCGCGCTCATCCTTCATCGCGGCGCTATTCCCCCGCAGATCAATTTCGATGAGCCAAACCCGCGGCTCGACCTGAAGCGCGGCGCCTTCGCGTTATCGGCTTCCGGCGGTGCCTGGACGCCGGGGACGGCGCCACGCCGCGCCGGGGTCAGCGCGTTCGGTGTCGGAGGCACCAACGTCCACGTCTGCCTGGAAGAGGCGCCACCGCGCCCGGCTTCCCGCAACGATGCAGCAATTCAGCCACTCGTTATCAGGCTGTCGGCGCGTTCCCAGGCAGCGCTGGAGGCGATGCCCACGCGACTTGCGGACGCACTGGAAAGCGCCGGCGCGGCCGGAATGGCGCCGTCGCTGACCACTGTCGCCCACACACTCCGCGACGGCCGCCGGGAGTTGGAGCACCGCTCCGCGATAGCTGCGGCCAGCGTCAGCGAAGCTATCACAAAGCTTCGTAAACTGCGGGTCGACGGCCGTCCTGCGGCCACGGCACCGCGCGCGGTATTCATGTTCCCTGGCCAGGGCGCGCAATATCCGGGAATGGGACGCGCGCTCTATGATTCCGACCCCTTGTTCCGCGCAGACGTCGATGCCGGCGCCGCTGTGATCGAGGCCCATCTCGGCCAGGACATTCGCCGGGTGCTGTTCGACGATCAAGGGACCGACGAGGAGACTGCCCATCCCATCCGGTCTACGACGCTGGCCCAGCCGGCGCTGTTCCTGATAGAATACGCGCTGGCGCAAAGGCTAATTCGGTTCGGGGTTGAGCCGGTAGCTTTGATCGGCCACAGTCTGGGAGAACTGGTAGCGGCGGCGCTGGCCAAGGTGATGTCCTACGAGGACGCGCTGCGGTTGGTGGTGCATCGTGGCCGCATCATGAATGCCCAGCCGGCCGGCGCCATGCTCAGCGTGCGCATGCCGGCTGCCGAGCTTCGTAAGCTGCTGCCTGCCGGCGCCGAGATCGCCTCCGAAAACGCGCCACTCCTGTCCGTGGCGTCAGGTCCCTTCGACGCCCTTTCTGTGCTGGAGGCCCGGCTGGCCGCGGCGGGAATTGGTCACCGGCGTCTGCACACCTCCCACGCTTTCCATTCGGCGATGATGGAGCCTGTGGTCGAGGAACTCGAACGTGTCGCCGCATCGTTGCGCTTGAGTCCACCGCAATGCCGGCTGATCTCGACCGTGACGGGCCGCTGGATGACCGACGCCGAGGCGACGTCGCCCTCGTACTGGGCACGGCAGTGCCGCGAGATGGTATCGTTTCGCGAGGCAGTCAGTGCCTTGATGCACGAGGTCGGGGACAATGGCGTACTGATCGAGGTTGGCCCGGGCCGCACTTTGTCGACGTTCGCGGAAGCGAGCGAGGCCCGCGACAAGGTGCGCGAGGTCGTTCCGACCGCTCCCGACTTCGCCGACCGCAGCGAGGAGGCTGACGTTTTCGCCGAAGCGCTCGGCGCGTTGTGGCGCCACGGCTTCGCGATAAAGGACCAAGCCCTCCCCGGCACATTCCGCGCGCATCTGCCGCCCTATCCCTTCCAGCGCACCCGGTGCTGGATCGAGCGGCCGACGGTTGGGCCCGCTGTAGTTTCACAACAGACGATTGAGCCAGCAGTAATCGCACAACAATCGTTCAACAACGAGCAGAGCGTCGCACAGACGCATCCGAAGGAGTCGGCCGTGTCCGAAGCCATACTGGCGTCACTGAAAACCATTCTGTCGGAGATTTCCGGGAAGAGCCTGACAGAGGCCAACCATAGCACCTCGTTCCTGTCGCTGGGCTTCGATTCCTTGCTGCTGGGCCAGGTCGCTCAGCGGGTGAACAAGACTTTCGGCGTCAAGATTACCTTCCGCCAGCTGATGCGTGACCTCAACACTCTCGAGGCACTTGCCGCTATGGTTGCGAGCTCCGCCCCAGCCTCCAAGCTGCCTGCGGCGCCAGTAACCAAGCCGCCTGCGGCGCCGGTAATCGTTCCAGTCGGCGCGACTCCGCCTGCAACGCCGGCTGCCGTTGTCGCGCCCGCCAACGAGCCAGTGCTGCAGGCTCTTATGCGCGAACAGTTGCAGACGATGGAGCGGCTGTTCGCTGCCCAGATCTCCGCTGTCGGCGGTGTGAGTTCTGCCGCGCCCGCTGCGGTGTCCCCCGCAGTGCCCGCTGCGGTGTCGTCCGCAGTGCCCGCCGCGGTCTCATCCGAGCCGGCGGTCGAAATCCTGATGCCCGATACGGGCGCGGATGCGCCCTCGCGGTTCCGCGTCTACAAGCCGGCCGGGGACGGCGGGGATGCGACGATGGAGCCCCGTTCCCGCCGTTATCTCGACGCGTTGATCTCTCGCTACAACGCCAAGACCCCAGGCTCGAAGGCGCGCGCCCAAGCGTCGCGCCGCACACTCGCCGACCCACGTACCGCCAGCGGGTTCAACACGGCCTGGAAAGAGATCGTCTATCCGCTTGTATGCACGCGCTCCAAAGGGGCTCTGATCTGGGACGTCGACGGCAACGAATATGTTGATCTGGTAAATGGCTATGGCCAGACCATGTTCGGACATGCTCCGGATTTCGTGCTCGACGCGCTTCGGACGCAGCTCGACGAAGGCTTCGCAATCGGCCCGCAGACAGCGCTGGCCGGGGAAGTCGCCGCGCGCGTCAGCGCTCTGACCGGCAATGAGCGGGTGGCGTTCTGCAATACCGGCTCGGAGGCCGTGATGGCGGCGATGCGCGTCGCACGCGCCGTCACCGGCCGCGAAAAGGTAGTGATGTTCGAAGGCGCCTATCATGGCCAATTCGACGAGGTGCTGATCAAGGCGCGTAGCGCTGGCAAACCGGTCGGCGCGCTGCCGATCGCGCCCGGTATCCCCGGCGAGAATGTCGACCAGATGATCGTGCTGCCCTATGGCCATCCGCAAAGCCTCGACATTGTGCGCCGCCTAGCCGATGACATCGCCGCGGTGATCGTCGAGCCGGTGCAGAGCCGCCATCCCGAACTGCAGCCGCGCGAGTTCCTGGCCGAGTTGCGCGACATCACCGCCAAAAGCGGCTCAGCGCTGGTGTTCGACGAGGTGGTGACAGGGTTCCGGGTTCACCCCGGCGGTATGCAGCACGTATTCGGTATACGCGCGGACCTCGCCACCTATGGAAAGGTGCTGGGCGGCGGTATGCCGATTGGCGTGGTCGCCGGCTGCGCGCGGTTCATGGACGCGCTTGACGGCGGCTTTTGGCAGTATGGCGACAATAGCGAGCCTGAAGTGGCGCCGACTTTCTTTGCCGGCACCTTCGTGCGGCATCCTCTGGTGCTGGCAGCGGCGCGCGCAGTGCTCGATCATGTCGAGACCAACCGGGATGCGATCTATGCTCCGCTGGCCGCGCGCAACGAGGAACTGGTGGCGCGAATCAATGCCGGCTTCACCCGCCGCGGCTTGCCGGCGCAGGCCCAGCGTTTTGCCAGCTGGTTTTATCTCGACGTGTCGCACCACGGCCCGCTGGCCAGTCTGCTCTATCCCGAGCTTCGGCTAGCTGGCATTCACGTGCATGAAGGCTTCCCGTGCTTCCTGACGACAGCGCACACCACGGCGCATTGTCAGGCGATCGGCGATGCTTTTGAGCGCGCCCTCGACGCGATGGACGAGGCCGGAATCATCACCGGCGCGGCAAGCACGGCGGCGATATCGCTGGCTCCCTTGGACGGGGTGGCCACCGTGCCGCTTACCGAGCCGCAGATGGAGATTTTCCTTGCCGCCCAGATGGGCGATGCTGCCTCGATGGCCTTCAATGAGTCGCTGACCGTGCGTTTCGACGGACCGTTCGACAGGAACGCGATGGTGGATGCCGTCAAGGCAGTGGTTCGACGCCACGATGCGCTGCGCGGCCGCGTTGGCAAAGAGGGCGATACCCTCGAAATCCTTTCCGATCTTCCTATCGACATTCCCCTTCTCGACTTCAGCGGTTCTGATGCGGACGCCCGCCTCGCAGCGCTGATGGCCGAGGATGCCCGTTCGCCCTTCGACCTGTTTGGTCCGCTCGTGCGCGCCAGCATCGTCAAGCTCGCGCCCGAAACTCACGTCCTGCTTTTCACCGCCCACCACATCGTGTGCGACGGCTGGTCGATGAACATCCTGCTGCAAGACCTGTCCGCCCTTTACAACGCGGCGCGGACCGGGCGAGCTGCCGACATGGCGCTGGCAGCGAGCTTCGCCGACTATGCCCAGAACCAGAATCGCCAGCCAAACCCGGGCGTAGTGGCGTTCTGGAAGGGGCTGTACCCCGAGATACCCGAGCCAACCGAGTTGCCGCTCGACAGGCCACGACCGGCAGTCAAGAGCTTTGCCGGCGCCTCACTGCGCGAGAGCCTCGGCGAGGCGCTGTGCGAAGAGGTGCGGGCGTTGGCGCGTCGTGAAGGTGTCAGCCTCTTCAACGTGCTGTTCGCGGCTGTCCAGGTGATGTTCGCCCGCCTCAGCCGCAATGACAACGTGGTGCTCACCGTTCCGATGGGCGGACAAGCGCTGCTCGATGACCAGGATCTGGTCGGCCACTGCGTCAACTTTCTGCCTGTGCCGGCGCGCGTCTCGTTCGCCAAGCCGTTCGCCGATCATGTCAAGGCGGTGGAGGCGCGGCTCAACCAGGTGCTCGACCATCAGGACTACACGCTGGGTTCGCTGGTGCGCGACCTCGCCGTGCCGCGTTCGCTCGACCGCACGCCGCTGTCCGACATCCAGTTCAATCTGGAGCGGGTAGGCTCGGGGCTCGCGTTCGAGGGCCTTGCCAGCGAGATTCGCACCAATCCCAAAGCGTTCGTCAATTTTGACCTGTTCCTCAACCTGATCGAGAGCGAACGCGACATCACGGTCGAAGTCGATTTCGCCACCGACCTGTTCGACAAAGCTACGATCTCGCGCTGGATCGGCCATCTGCGCTCGGTGCTGACGGCGGCGGCGCAGGATTCAACCATCACCGTAGCCGAGCTACCGCTGTTCGATCGTGCGGTATCGCGGGAGCTGATCGAGGCCGCGACCGGCATCGTGCGACGGCACGAATGCATGCTGCCTGAACTGTTCGAGCGCTGGTGCGACGCTACCCCGGACGCAGTGGCGGTGGAATTTGCCGGTGCAGCTTTGAGCTATCGAGAGGCCGAGGAACGGTCTAATCGCCTGGC
>DATCXE010000554.1:0-5229 GCA_036565985.1 Bradyrhizobium sp. | reverse complement strand
GCGGGTTCGTGCGGCGCCGGCTGGACCGCTTCGGGAACCACCAGCGGCGCAGGCTGCGCGCCGGCATGACCGATCGCGGCCTTGATGTTTTCCCACACGATCGGCCGGGGCTCCACGGACCCGACCATCTGGTTCAGCGCCCCGAGACGATATTCCCAGGAGTGGACGATCGCGGTGAATTCGGTATCGACGGCCATCATGGTTTCGACCTGCGCGCGTTCACTGGCATCGAGTGTGCCGAGCGCGTATTCCGCGGCGAGCGCGATATGGTCTTCGCTATAGGCCATCAAAGTCCAAGACACTCCCGGATTTCCAGCATGCTGCGGCGCAGCCAGGTCTTCACCGTGTTGACCGGCGTCTCGAACTTGGCGGCCAGCTGCTCACGGCTCCAGCCATTGTAATAGGCCAGCAGCACGAGCTTCTGCCGATCCGGCTCAAGACGGCCGACGCATTCCAGCAACCGCTTCAACTCTTCCGTCATCTCGCGACGCGCCAACGGATCGGGTGAATCGGCGGCCACTTCCATGGCGGTCGGCTCTTCCTCGATCGAGGCCTCACCTTTCTTGCGCACCACGTCGATGGCACGGTTGCGTGCGATCGACGCCATCCAGGTGATCGGCGACGCGAGAGCCGGATTGAACTGTCCGGCACTGTTCCAGATCTTGACGTAAGCCTCCTGAATCACCTCCTCGGCGAGATCCTGACGCCGCAAGATACGGAGAACCACGCCGAACAGTTTCGCGCGCGTGGCGGCGTAGAGGCGCTCAAAAGCAGCCTCATCCCCCTTCGCCACAGCGGCAATCAGCCATACCAACTCGGCTGGCGTCAGCATTCACGCTCCCCAAGATCGCGATCCCCCGTCGCGCTTTACGCGGGGAGCAATCGAGCAGCTTCGTAGCATACCTTGCGGCAAACGGGCCACCCGGCCGCCGATTCCGCCCACATCAACAAGGAAAACCCGGGCCTTTCAGCCCGGGTTTGGCATCGTTCAGATCCGGTCAGGAAGCGTGCTTAGGCGATGGCCCCGCCAAGGCGGGCCCGCATCAGGCCGATCGAGTCCATGTCGGCCTGCTCCCGGGCGCTCTCCTCGGCGCGCTCGCGCGCCTGGTCGCGCTCGTCGAGCAGTTCGACCTTCTTGAGCTCCTCGAACGCCTCGCTCAGCAGGCTCTTGGCGTCTTCGAGCTGGACGCGCAGTTCGTCGGCCGAACGCGTCAGGTTTTCGCGCCGCTGGATCGCGGCCTTGGCGTAGGTCGGATAGGCGAAATGGGTCGGGTCGTTGATCCCGGCCCGCTCCTGCTCGGTCTGGATTTCGCGCTCGAGGTCAACCGACATGCGCTGGAAATCGGCGATCATGCCTTCGATCTGGGTAACCCTTCGGCGCTTCTCGTCGACCTGAAATTTCTTCAGGCGGATCAGCGTTTCGCGTGACTTCATCGACTCATACTCCCCAGAAGTCCCAATTTGAACGCGGGACACTGCCGGTTCCCCGGGGGGCCCCACCGGCATCATTAATCATGCGCCGCGGATGATGGCCTGACAAAGTTAGCGTTCCGTTTCCAAACTGGTGAGGATCTGGGCCAATTGCTGGTAGCCGTCGCCAAGGCTCGATTTTTCGTCCTTGGCCTGGCGCAGGAAGGCCTCCAGCGGCTCATGCAGCCGGATCGCCTCGTCGACTTCCGGGCTCGACCCCGCCCGATAGGCGCCGAGCCGGATCAGTTCCTCCATATCGGCATATGTCGCCATCACCTGCCGGCCGCGCTGGATCACGGGCAAATAGGCGGGATCGGCCGACCGCGGCATGGTTCGGGATACCGATTTCAGGATGTTGATGGCGGGAAAGCGCCCGCGCTCGGCGATCGAGCGCTGCATCACGATGTGGCCGTCGAGGATGCCGCGCACCGCGTCAGCAATCGGTTCGTTGTGGTCGTCGCCATCGACCAGCACCGTGAAAATGGCGGTGATGGTGCCAACACCGGTTCCCGGCCCTGCCCGCTCCAGAAGCTTCGGCAGTTCCGTGAACACGGTCGGCGTATAGCCCTTGGCGGTCGGCGGCTCGCCGGCCGACAGCCCGATCTCACGCTGCGCCATCGCAAAGCGCGTGACCGAATCCATCAGGCACAACACGTCCTTGTCCTCGTCGCGGAAGTACTCCGCGATCGCCAGCGTCAGATAGGCCGCCTGCCGCCGCATCAGGGCGGGTTCGTCTGACGTCGCCACCACCACGACCGAGCGCGCCAGACCCTCGTCGCCGAGATCCTCCTGCAGGAACTCCTGCACCTCGCGGCCGCGTTCGCCGATCAGGCCGATGACCGTAATGTCGGCATCGACATTACGGGCCAGCATTGAGAGCAGCACCGATTTGCCGACGCCGGAACCTGCGAAGATGCCGAGCCGCTGGCCGCGGCAGCAGGTGAGGAATGTGTTCAGCGCGCGCACGCCGAGATCGAGCGGGGCGCCGACCCGCTTGCGCGAATGCGCGGGCGGCGGCGAATTTCGGAAAGGCATCGGCGCCGGGCCCTGCACCAGCGGCCCCTTGCCGTCGATCGGTTCCCCCATGGCATTGACGACGCGGCCAAGCCAGGCCGGTGACGGCCGCACCTGGCTGGCGGCGGTCGCGATGACGGCGCGGCAACCGCGCCTGACGCCATCAAGGCCGCCGAACGGCATCACGACGGCGTTGCTGCCGGAGAAGCCAATCACTTCGGCAGCAATAAATCGGTTACCACCGGTCTCTATAACTATACGCGCGCCGACCGACATGGCATGAATCGGACCGGCGATTTCGACCATCAGGCCGCGCACGCCCACGACGCGGCCATATATATTGACGCCGTCGATATCGCCGATCTGGTCAGCGAGCGCCTTCATTGCGAAAACCTTAAGTTTCCGCACCTTAGCCGGCGACGCTTAACCTCGTGTTTACCCGCATCGTTAATCATTACGTCACTGTCTTTGGTGACTGAGAGCGCTCGCCCATCAGAAGAAGGGCGAATCGCGGGAGTCGGTTAGGCCCGTCTCTTCATCTGGAGCATGAGTAGGCACGGTTAGGAAAAGCTGCTTTCGCGCAACATCTTAGGGCGATTCGATAAAAATTGCACTTAAAGAGCTTGCGAACCGGAATCAGATTTTGTTAACCATATGTCTGTCAGGATCCGAATCAGTTGTTCAAAGGCGTTTTGAGTGCCGCAGGTGCGGCCGACCTGACGCCCGGAGCGGCGGACTAAAGGGGACTGGCATGCGCGTTTTGCTGATTGAAGATGACAGCGCGGTTGCGCAGTCAATCGAGTTGATGCTGAAATCCGAGAGTTTCAACGTCTATACGACGGATCTCGGAGAGGAAGGCGTCGACCTCGGTAAACTTTACGATTACGACATTATCCTTCTCGACCTTAACCTGCCCGACATGTCCGGTTACGACGTGCTCAAGCAGCTTCGGGTGTCGAAGATCAAGACCCCCATTCTGATCCTTTCCGGCCTCGCCGGCATCGAGGATAAGGTCAAGGGCCTCGGCGTCGGCGCCGATGACTACATGACCAAGCCGTTCCACAAGGACGAACTGGTCGCCCGCATCCACGCCATCGTGCGTCGTTCAAAGGGTCACGCCCAGTCGGTCATCCAGACCGGTGATCTCGTGGTCAATCTCGACACCAAGACGGTCGAGGTCGGCGGCCAGCGGGTGCATCTGACGGGCAAGGAATACCAGATGCTGGAGCTGCTCTCGCTCCGCAAGGGAACTACCCTCACGAAGGAAATGTTCCTCAACCACCTCTATGGCGGCATGGACGAGCCCGAGCTGAAGATCATCGACGTCTTCATCTGCAAGCTGCGCAAGAAGCTGGCGAACGCTTCCGAAGGCCGCAACTTCATCGAAACCGTGTGGGGCCGCGGCTACGTGCTGCGCGAGCCGCATGAGGCGGACGAGCGCATCCCCGCCTGAGCAAGGGTTTAGGCGGGCCGCAAGGCTCCTCCTCCCGACTGGACCCCGCCGCGAATGGCGGGGTTTTTGTTTTGGGCGTGCCCGGATGATCGAAGTCCTAAACGCCCAACGCTGTCGATATCTCGCCAAGCGTCGCCTTCTCGGCGTCGCTCACCTTCACGCCAGCACTGAACAGGCCCCCGCCTTCCGAGGCCGCTTCGGCGGTGCTTTGACTGATCTGCCGGAGCCAGCTCTTGAATTCTGCTGCGTCTCCAGGTGCCTTCGCGGCAAGCAGGGCGGAAACCTGCCGCAACTCGTCAATGCACTTGTCTTTCATTTCGGCCGGCTTGCTGTTCGCGAATTTTTCCTTCAGCCCGTCACGAGCGGCGCTTCGCCCTTCGCCGCTGGAAAAGTCTGTCACCACCGACTTGACCAGCGCATTGGTGTCGGAGTCGGTGGCCGCCCGGGTGAGCGCGGCGCCTCCGGCAAAGGACTCCTTCAACAGTCCCCAGAGACCGCTTGGTTCGGCCGCGGTGATGGCCATGCCGGCGATCATCGGGCTTTCCAGCAACAGCGTCCACTCATCCTTGGTGAAGCTTGTCTTGTCAGCCATTGATCCTACTCCTGATGAAACTCGAACGACGGATGAACACAAATGCGGATTGAGCGATCCGCAACAGCGCCAGTGCGCAAACTTCCGCCAGCACGTCGCGCTGCCGTCCGGCGCAGCCCGGACGGCACGGCGTTCTGAACTTCAGGAGCGTGCGAGCGTGTCGAGCTTGCCGCGAAGCTCGTCGATCGCCGGCTTCGCGATAGCGCCGGCACCGGGCGTCGCCAGCACCTTGTCACACATCTGGTTGATCGCGGGGGTCGCGGCCACGACCAGCTTTATGAGCATGGACTTTCCTTCAGGGGAAAGCTGAGCCGCGCGCGAGCTGACCTCATCCAATTGCGCCGTTGCTTCCTTCAGCTTTGGCAGGGCGGCCTCGGCCGAAGCGGCATCGGTGATGCCAGGAAGCACGTTCCTAATCGACCCGACCGACGCGTTGACCTGGTTCGCAAGATTCACTCCGCCGACCGTCAAATCCGTCGGAGCCGCGCCCACGGTTCCGGCCGCGGTGCGCGTCGTGGAAGGAGGCGGCACTTGAGCGGCTTTGTCCTCTCCCGAACGGTTGAGGGCGAACCAGGCAAGACCGCCCAATACCACCGCGGCGACCAGCCAGTAGGGCCATTGCGACATCGCGTTCGAGCGGGCGGCTGTAGTTGCCGCCTGACCGGCCCGCGAAACGGTCCGCTCCGAAGCCTCTGCAAAT
>DATCXE010000548.1:0-4545 GCA_036565985.1 Bradyrhizobium sp. | reverse complement strand
TACCGGCTACTCCGCCGCGCCGTGCGCCATCGCCCTGCGCTCCATCGCATAGCGCACCAGCGCCACGAACCGATAGATCCCGTGCACGAACTTGCCGTAGGGCATGGTGACGAAAAGCGAGAACACTACGCCGAGATGCAGCGCCAGCAGGGGGCCCATCGCGGCGGTTTCGCGCAGCACCAGCAGTGCCAGGCCGGTCAGGCTGGTAAGGAACAGCATGACGATGAACGCGACGTCCATGCCGTAGCGGGTTTCATCCACCAGCACGGGATCGCGCCTTGATTTCTCGGCCAGCAGGCCGATCGGCCCGATCAGCAACCCGATGCCGCCGAGCGTGCCCAGCACGACCGGCAGGTCCCACCACGGATAGGGCGCCTCGCGGGCCAGCAGATAGTGATAGAGCGTGGCAACGCAGGTCGAGGCGAAGCACAGCGCAAAACCGTAGAACGTCAGGTGATGAAAGAGCTTGCGGCGATCGGTCGGGCGGTCGTCCTCGTTGAAGCAGCCGACGCCGCCGCCGTCGAGATAGCGCAACTCGCCGGCATCGCGGATCGCCTGCAACAGCGCGCCTGCATCGGCCCTCATGCCGACGGGTTCGCCGATGTCGCGCCAGAACGCACGCACGCCCATCACAAGTGCTGCGATCGCATAAAGGAACGCCGCGCCGAACAGCGCCGCCATGGCATTATGCGGCATCAATTTGTAGAACGCGCCCGGCCCGGTATGGATGCCGAACAGCACCTGGCGATCGTGGTAGGCGGCAAAGCCGAAAATGAACGCGGCGACGCTTAGTGCGGCAACGAGGCTGATGACGAGGCCGTTGCGCGCGAATGCGCCCGAGAGCGCGCGCGGCCATGCATAGGCCGCGTACGAATCGGCGCGGGCCACCGCAAGCGTCTTCGGCACATTGACGTTGAATTCATGCGGCGGCGAGAACTGGCAATCGGTGTAGCAGGCACCGCAGGAATGGCAGAGATTGGCGAGGTAGTTGAGGTCGCCGTCGGAGAACGCGCGCCGCATCTCCATCGCCGGGAATACCGCGCACAGCCCCTCGCAATAGCGGCAGGAATTGCAGACCGTCATCAGCCGGTCGGCTTCTTCCAGGATTTTCGTTCCGTGCATCGCTATGCCGCTTCCTCGATCTTCTCAGTTCTTCGCATTTCGCGCCGCTTCCCGTCCGGCCACGCGGCCGAACACGCTGCCGATGGTCATGCCGATGCCGGCGGCGTAGCCCTTGCCGAGCACATTGCCGGCCATGATCTCGCCGGCCGCGAACATGTTGGCGGAGGGCTTGCCGTCCTTCATCACCATGCGCGACTGCTTGTTCACGCGGGTGCCGAGATAGGTGAAGGTGATGCCGGGCCGCACCGGATAGGCCAGATAAGGCGCGTGTTCGATTTTCCGCGCCCAATGCGTCTTTGCCGGCGTGATGCCTTCGGTGCGGCAATCGTCCAGAATGGTATGGTCGAACGTGCCGGGCTGCACCGCGGCGTTGAAATCGCTGATGGTCTTTTCCAGCGCAGCCGGGTCGAGTTCGAGCTTCCCGGCAAGTTCCGCTATCGTCGGCGCGCCGATCGGCGGGAACAGTGTCGGCATGAAGCTCGTGACGACACTTGAATCAAAAATAATGTAGGCGATCTGGTCGGGCTGCGCCGCCACCAGCCGGCCCCAGATCGCGTAGCGCTTCGGCCAGATGTCCTCGCCCTCGTCATAGAAGCGCTGGGCGTGCTTGTTGACGACGATGCCGAACACGACCGAGTCGTGGCGGGTGATGATTCCGCCGTCGAATTTCGGCGCGCGGGCGTCGATGGCGACCGCATGACATTGCGTGGGATCGCCGATGTCCTGCACACCCTTGGCGAGCAGCAGCTTGAGAATGGAGCCGCGGTTATAGGGCGTGCCGCGGATCAGGAAATTGTCGGCGGCCTCGCCCCAATACTCCTTCAGCCATTCTATGTTGGCCTCAAAACCGCCGGCGGCGGCGACCAGCGCCGAGGCGCGGATATCCGTTGTGCCATTGATCGGCAGCTTCAGCTTCGCAGACAGGAACATGCCGTCCTCGATCTGCAGGTCGATGACCTCCGCATCGTAGACGATCTCGACGCCGAGTTTTTCCGCGGTGAGATAGAGTGCGTTCAGCATCGCCCTGCCGCCGCCGAGGAAGAACGAATTGGTGCGCCCCAAGCTCAGCGTGCCGCCGAGCGAGGGCTGCCAGCGCACGCCCTGTTCGACAATCCAGTTCAGGATGTCCTTGGACTCGCTGATCATGAACTTTGCCAGCTCTTCGTCGGTCTGGCCGCCGGTCAGGCGCAAGAGATCGTCCCAGAACTCTTCCTCGGTGTAGGGCCCGGTGAGAATTTCGGTCGCCGCATCGTGGGCGCAGCGCATGTTGCGGGTGTGTCGGGTATTGCCGCCGCGATAGAATTTCGGCGCGCCTTCCAGCACCAGCACGGACGCGCCCGCGCGGCGCGCGCTGATGGCAGCGCACAGCGCGGCATTGCCGCCGCCGATCACAAGCACATCGAATTTCCTGGAGAGATCGACCATGCACTCTTGCTATCGTTGTTGGCATGGAAATCAGACCGGCGCGCGGCCGTGCAAATCCATCCACCCCGGCGATTTTCTAGCCTGCTGCGACGACCGCGTCACGCGTCTCGTGCGCTCTGAATTGCATCGGTATGCGACGATGTCGCATGCGCCGCGTCGTGCGGAATATCTGTCACGTCAGGGCTTGCTCTGCACGGAGGCAAGCAGCCATTGCCGGAAGGCCGACAGCTTTGGCGGATCGGTCCTGCCCGCGGGTGAAACCAGGTAGAATCCGGCGTCGACCGGCAGCGTGATCTTGAACGGAACCACAAGCCGTCCCTTGGCGATGTCTTCCTGCACATAGGCGGAGCGGCCCATGGCGACGCCGACGCCGTCGATCGCGGCCTGCACCGTCATGAAGATCAGGTCGAAGGTCACGCCGGGCTGTTTGGAAAAATCGGCCGGCAGCCCGGCCGCCCACAGCCAGAGCCGCCAGTCGTCGCTGTTGAAGTTGCTGGTGTGGAGAAGCACGTGGTCCCTGAGGTCCTCGGGGCATTTCAGCGGCTTGTTTCCCTTCAGCAATGCGGGACTGCACACCGGGAAAAGCTCGTCCGCCAGCAGCCAGTCGGCGCGCAGGCCCGGCCATTGGCCGCGGCCGTAGCGGATCGCGGCGTCGACATTGTCGCGCTGGAAGTCGACCAGATTGGTCGAGGTGGTGATGCGCACGTCGATGCCGGGATGGGCTTCCTGAAATGCTGATAGCCGCGGCAGCAGCCATTTGGCGGCGAGCGAAGCGAGCGTCGACACCGTCAACACATGGTCGTCGTCCTTCCGCAGCAGCCGGTCAGTCGCGAGCCGCATATCGTTGAAGGCGGCACGGATGCCCGGGAGATATTCCTGCGCCTGCTGGGTCAGCGTCAGCGAACGGTTCTGGCGGATGAACAGGCGAACCCCGAGTTCTTCCTCCAGCCGCTTGATCTGATGGCTGATCGCGGTCTGCGTGACGTTCAGCTCGGATGCTGCCTGCGTGAAGCTCAAATGCCGCGCCGCCGCCTCGAAGGCGCGTAACCCGTTCAGCGACGGCAGCCTGGCGGTCATTCGGTGATCTCATGATGCATGAGTTTATATCATCCGAAACGGTACAAAGTGTCGTTTGTGAAAGGTCCGGATAACGCAGATATTGGCCCCAACAGAATACTACAGGAGCCTAAAATGTCCACTTATACGCATGAATCGATGATAAATCATCATGGTACGGGCTTTTTGACCCGGCTGGTCGAAACCCTCCATGTCTGGCGGGAGCGCTATCGGTCGCGCCGCGAACTGGCCCAGTGGTCGGATCGGGAGTTGCACGACATAGGCATCTCCTGGAGCGACGTCGCCTACGAGGCCGGAAAACCGTTCTGGCGGGCCTAGATGGCAGCCAAGCCGGCGCCGCCCGATAGCGGGGCGCCGGCCATTTCCCTTCAGCTCCGCAGGAGCGACCGATGATTAAGATGCGTCTCGACAATCTCAGGCAATATTCCGACGTGCTGCATGCGCGGAACGGCGATGCGGTCACCGTACGCTTCGTCGAGCCGCGCGACGCCGAGGCGCTTCAGGACTATTTCCGCGCGCTCACGACCCGCTCCCGCTACAACCGCTTTCTCGGCGCGGCCAGCGAACTGCCGCCGTCGGTGCTGGACGATTTCGTCCATGTCGGCGAGGCGGACCGGTTCAGCGTGATCGCGACGATGCTGGTCTACGGTCGCGAGACCATCGTCGGCGAAGCGCGCTATGCCTACGACAGCGACAATGCCTCGATCGAATTCGGCCTGTCGATCGACGACCGCTGGCAGGGCCACGGCATCGGCAAGGCGCTGCTGAAAAACCTCGAATGTCGGGCGGCTTCGTTCGGCGCCGGGCGGCTGTTCGGCGACACGCTGCGCTCCAACGACGCCATGATCGCGCTCGCCCGCAAGTCCGGCTACGCCTTCACCAATTCCCCTGGGGACTGGAAGCTGGTGCGCTTCCAGAAAG